>JAGBBM010000092.1 GCA_017938485.1 Lachnospiraceae bacterium | reverse complement strand
GTACATATAATTCCAAGCACAGCACCGATAAATGCACAGATTACAAATCTTACTGCAAACTGTCTTCTAAGCCTTGCTGATGTAAAGCCCATAGCCTTATATATACCATAATCCTGCTTTTCCTTGGCAAAGATTTTTGCACATACTAAAACAACTGTTATAGCTACAAATATACCTGATAATATATATTAGTATTGTAACTCCATATAGGGCAAATACTATAGTATCATCACCGGAAAAATCCGTATCATATCCGAATTCAACCTCATCTTCTGAATATTTTGCAGTTATTTCCTCATATATTGCTTCTGCAGCCTCATCATCCTCTAAGTCATAAACATAGTTTAATCTGGCACCCTCCTCAGGCTCTCCAACCAATCTATAGTAACCCTCTAAAGACATTGTTATATTCTTACCCACATCATTAGTACACTGATAATATCCTGATACTATGTAATCAGCGGATTTGCCATCTAGACTTATAGTGACCTCATCGCCAATCTCTATACCATAATTTTCAGTCATATATTCTGTTATAACAATCTCATTATCATAGGTGCAGGTTCTACCTTCGTATACGCTTTTTACATAATCAGGCTCACTATTTATTCCACACCAGATTTGAGTATCATCAAGTAGTAAATATCTAGATGTATACATAAACCTTCTGTAATCAGTATGATTTGCGATTATTGCTTCCGCATCAGCCAGTTTTTCTTCCCACTCCTCGTCAGAGGTTGCATATGTGTACATATCATACTCTACCGGTGCAAACATATCATTTATTTTATCTTCATCGCTAAAATAAATAGACATATCACTAATCATAACCATGAAGAGTGTAAGAATAGCTGTTATAAGAACTGCACCTATATATTGCTTCTTACCTGATACAAGCTGTCTATAAGCCAGGGATGTGCCAAGCATCTTCTTAGATATAGGAAGCTTGAAAAGGCTTGAAAAATGCACGTCCTTCCTGCCACCATTTATAGCAGATACAGGTGTTATTCTAGATATCTTAATAAGTTTAATAGCTATAAATATAGTAACTACAACAAATATTACAACAAGAGAAATAATTGTCTCAAACAATGCTGGTTTACTTTCAGGATATAGTCCTATAACAGGTCTTATCAGCTTATTTATAGCAGCTATAAATGGTATGGATACAGGAACACCAATATTTGCTCCTACTAGGCCTGCAAAGAGATAACCAAGCATTATAGAAATTCTTATCTTGTTGTTAGTCATTCCAACAGCCTTTAATATTCCCAAATTCACAAAGTCATGCTCTATACTACTGCTTATGTTATGGCTTAGAACAATTATAGTTGCCACAACCAGCATAACAATAAAAGCCACAAGTATTCCTGCAAAAATATTTGTAATCATAGTCATATAGTTATATGCCTGCGCTTTTGTTAAAGTAATCCAGGTATAGCTAGCATATGAGGTTTCACGATTAAGCTTAGCCTCAAACTCCGCATCGGACATCTTTGAATCTTTATTTTTATGAACACTAAATATTAAGGCATTTCCTTCCTTGATAAAATCCTTCTCACAAAGACTGGCTATATCCTCCTCACAAAGAAGCAGGGTCTTAATTCCCATTACTGAAGAGCCCATATATGGGTCCTCCATGTATGCAGCTATCTTGTATGTATGGTGAGTTTTTTCCTCTTGTTCCCAACTATGCAGCTCCAATGTAACCGCATCACCAATCTCCGTATTATAAAGTGACTTAAAGCTTACTGGTACTATAATTTCTCCCTCATTAAGCTTAAAGTCTTTTATCAATTTATCATTATCATCATAAATGTTATATGTAAGATACTCACTTTTATAATCGTAGACAAATATGGAACCATTGCCATCATCTCCATTAACATCTACAATATTCATTATGACTGTAGGAATTTGGTCTATTCTTTCCACACCATCTACCGCTAGCATTTTATTAGCTAACTCATTACAGTAGGCGTAATACTCCTCCATAGACTGACCATTGTACTCATAATCTATAGCAGCCATAATATTTCCCAATCCACTAGCATCCATCTGGTCTTTATCCCTTTTATTGGTATTGATAATTACAGAAAATGCTGTAGTAAGTGCAACAGATACCACAAACATAAGAATAGCAACACTTATAAAGGAGCCCTTATTCTTTCTAAAATTACCCTTTATTACAGTTAATATCTCTCTCATTATGCCACCGCCCTTCTACCAGTGCATTGATGAGAGCCAAGAATTAACCTGTATCTCACGGTTCTTAATATCCTTTTCATCAAAGGCAGGAAGCTCCATCTCCCCTAAGACCTTACCATCCTCAAGGTAGATAATTCTGTTGCCGCGAAGAGCAGCTCTTACATCATGGGTAACCATAAGTATACTCTGACCTTTTTTATTTATCTCTGTGAGAAGATTAAGAACATCCACTGTATTCTTACGATTAAGTGCTCCTGTTGGCTCATCTGCAAAAAGAATTCCCGGCTCATTTATAACAGCTCTAGCGATAGCAGCTCGCTGAGCCTCTCCTCCTGACACCTGGGAAGGAAGTCTATCCTTAGCCTCGCTTATGTTCATCTGCTCCATAAGCTCTAAGGCTTTTTCCTTAACCGCTGCCTTTGTCTTTTCCTTATCCATATATCCTGGAACCAATATATTCTCCATTAATGAAAGGTTACTTACCAGATGTACCTGCTGGAACACAAATCCGAATTCCATAGAACGAAAATCTGCCATTTTCTTTTCCTTCAGAGCCGTAATCTCATCTTCTCCATAGAAAACCTTTCCTGAAGTTGGCATATCCATCCCACTCAAGCTATATAAAAGTGTAGACTTACCTGAACCTGAGGAACCCATGATTACAGTGAAATCACCTTCATATATCTCTAAATCCACATTATCAAGAACGTGATTCTGAGTACCCTCATTTGCAAAGCTCTTACAAAGTTTTTCTGATTTTAAAATAACCTTTTTCATATTTTTCTCCTTTTTCTGACAAAATCTGTCATAAATCTATTTTGCTTAGCATATACATATATTACATCTTCAAATATTAAGAAATCCTTAAGAAATAAAAAATCTTTTTTCTCTCTTACTTTCTCTTACCAAACCCATTGACACACGTATTAAACACGTAATATAATATGAAAGGAGGCATACGTAATGCCGATGACTCCAAGAGAAATGATTAACTTACTTGTAGATAATGGTTTTAAAATTATAAACCAAACTGGCTCACATGTAAAACTCAGAAACAAAGAAACCGGAAAATGTACTATTGTTCCATTCCACAAAAAAGATATTTCAAAAGGACTAGAACACAGCATATTAAAACAAGCGGGTCTAAAAAAAGGAGGTCGATAACAATGAACAAATTATTTTATCCTGCACTATTTCATAAAGCCGAAGAGGGTGGGTACTGGGTTTCTTTTCCAGACATACCAGAGTGCCTTACTCAAGGTGATGATATGGACGACGCTTACGAAATGGCAGTTGACGCATTAGGATTATGTATCACAGACGACATAAAGGAAGGTATTGAACTTCGTAAACCCTCTAACCCAAGCGAAATCGAAGTAGATGACGACAGTATAGTGGTCATTGTCTGCTTTGACTTAGAAGCCTATCAAAGAAAACAAAGCTCCCGCGCAGTAAAGAAGACCTTAACCATACCCGAATGGCTTAACGAGGAAGCACTGGCTCTTAACATCAACTTTTCACAGGTATTGCAAAAGGCACTAATAAACGAAATACAATCATTAAAGTAATTGAATATTCATTATATATAATAATTAAGAGCTTGTTGCAAAAATTGCTTCAAGCCCTTTTTTCCACATTTATATCACTATGGTTCTACTTTTTGTACTTCACCAGTGTCAAGATTAATGATATATCTTCGTTCTGCTTCGTAATAACGTATATTTTCACCAATGTCACATACCGCATAATCCTCACCTAATGTAAGTCCTATAGCGTACATATCTCCACCACTACCATCAGTTCTTTTTATAATACTGTCTAAAAAAGCTATATAAGTTTTATCACTACCATCCATGGCACACTTCCATAACTCATATCCTTCTTCAGCCTTTTTTACGTAGTACATTTCATCATTGAATATATTAAATATCTCTACATTCTCTGCTATGGGTTCCAAAGTACCATTATCGTTTTCCCTGAATACCAATCCATCAGGATAATCCTTCCAATTATTCAAAACATCATATTCATCATAGTAATATACTACATCAAAATAATTGTAAGTGTATTCATTATAAAACTGTCTGAAATACACCTCCTGACTTGATATGGTATAGTCCTCAGCTTTATTATATAAAATACGCCCGATAAAAAAATCTTCACCGAGAGATTCTGTGAGATATCCCGAATCATAAACATATGAATTGTCAGATGATAAATCCCCATCTAAGTCCATACACTTTACTGGAACTACTTGCTCTGATTTCCAATCAAAGTAATATAATATATTGTCTACAATTCCATATCCTAACCTGGATTCAGAAGTAAAAACAACTTCTTTTTCCCCTGTATCTACTGAAAATCTAACCATACTGCATATTGTCTCATTACCTCCTTGGTTGCCTTCATATGTATATACCCAACCATCATAATATGCCATATTCTGTAGTTTCCGTACTTTATCTACATAGGAAAATACCTTTTCATAATTGCCTTCACCATCTATTTTGTAGACTGTTTTTTCATATAATCCATTTCCAATATCTTTTAAATTTCCATATATAAATATAGTCCCATCTCCATAAAAGCCATATCTGTTAGCATAATTCCCCATCTGATACTCTACATCTTTATTTAACTCATCCCCATGTCTTTCCTGATCCTCTTTATAAACAACAAGCTTATTATGTTCCTTAAATGTATTAAAAAATTGAAGTGCAACTATACCAACTATCAGTATATTTACTACAAACAAGCATAGATTTAAACGCCAATGGGATTCCTTTTTCTCATCCTTTATCACAATGTAACATACAAGATCAAATATCATCATGGCTATGCACAATGCTATATATATAACAATAATAAAAAATATAGCCATTTTTGTTATATCAATCTTCCATAAGATAAGATACTGTATCAAGTGTGCTATAGCAAGAGTTGCACCAAGGGTCATAGTGAGCATATGAACAAAGTATCCAACTTTCTTTTTATCCTTCCAACAAACCTCAACCATTACAAAAAGAATTATGCTACCCCAAATTGCACACTCTACAAAAGGTGCAATATTCTGCACTACTGCTATAACATCAAAGTTCAATGAATAGAACTTATTGGTATTATCAGTCTCATTGAAAAACAAAGAATAATCAAATTTACCAAAATTAAACTGTTTCAATCTGGAATAAAGCAATATATATAATATGGTAAAAATGCCACTTACCCATCTTCTTATATACACACAATATGGTTTTTTACTAAATTCATAGGTACTATCCACTATTGTATCCTCCCATCACACTACAATTATATCACAATGACACCACAAAAAATAACTTCACCAGCAATCCATCATCTTCATTAATTAGCTCCACTCTTCCGTCCATCTGCTCCATAATATATTTAACTATAAATAATCCAAGACCGGCCCCCGGCTCATCTCCGTGATTTTTGCCACGGTAGAACTTGTCAAATATAAATGGTATATCCTCCGGTGGAATTCCCTTTCCAGTATCCTTTACAGATATCATATAACCAAGGTTTGTGTTATCCTCTGACACCAGACTGTTATCTATCTCTTTTCCTTCATCCGAAACAAAAGCTGTTCTTATATGTATATCCCCAGGAGCATATTTTCTGGCATTGTTTATAAGATTTTCAATAACCTGAGCAATTCTTCCAGCATCACCTTTTAAGGTACATTCTTTAACCTCACCAAGAATAATATCTGTACTGCTGCCCTCCATAGCCTCTACAGTCTCTCTAATAACCTGGCCGATTTCCAGCTCTTCCTTCTTAATCACAAGCTTGTCCAAATCATGCAATGAATGTATAAACATATCATTGGTAATCTTAGTCACCTCATCACATTTCTTGGTAATTACATCTATGTATCTGTTACGACGCTCAGGAGTACTATCCATATTATCAGAAAGAGCCTCACTATAGGCTCTGATTGAGGCAATAGGTGTCTTAATATCGTGAGAAAGGGTTGCAATTACTGTCTTGTTGTTCTCCACAGCCTCCTGCTCACACTGTTTTGCCTTCTTAATCTCTCTACGCATATGGTCAAAGGCCCAGGTAAACTCACCAAACATATTTACTCTCTCGTACTTTAAGTCCTTATCCAGATTACCTGTTGCAATCTCACCTGCAAACTCCTCCAGCTTAGAAAATGGTCTAAGTACAAGAAAATAAATCATACCAAAGATAAGAATAATAGAACCAATGGATATCAGATAAAATATAACTATATAATCAAGATTATTCTTTTCTACAGCAGTTTCTTTATCTTGAAGTTCTGTTATATGAGCACTAAGCTTTTGTCTAAGTATCTCTCTACTATTTTTCACGTCCTCCTCTAAATAATCAACGTCTGTGACTGGGATGCTTTCTTCATCATCCAACAAATTATACATTTCATTTAAGGCTACAATAAGCTCTCCACCTTTTGCATCCTCTAAACTATCTTCGTATTCTCTCTTGTACTTTCCATATACAACGAGAAATACAGCAGTTACCACCAAAATGCTAACTGCTGCCATAGCCATAACCTTTCCAACTATATTGGAACGATTTTTATATTTACTTTCTTTTTTACTCAACCTACTCATACTCCCCTAATTTTCCTCCTGTAACATGTAACCTACTCCCCAAACGGTTTTGATAAAGGTAGGTGTAGATGGTTCAAGCTCTAATTTCTCCCTAAGCCATCTGATATGTACGGTAAGTGTAGAAGGCTCAACTAAGGAAAATGCTCCCCACACATCACTTATGAGCTTATCTTTAGAAAGTGCCTGTCCCTTACGCTCCGCCATATAGTGAAGCAAGTCGTACTCTCTAAGAGAAAGGCACACCATATTATCATTTCTTGTCACAGTACGTGTAGCTGTATCAATAACTACCTGATTATCCTTTCCCGCCATAAGAGATATTTTACTACCTACAGTCTCAAACCCATAGGTGCGTCTAAGTAATGAATTTATTCGGGACATAAGCTCCTTTAGAGAATAAGGCTTAGGAATATAGTCGTCCCCTCCCATATCAAGACCAATTACCTTGTCATCTTCACTGGTTCTGGCACTGGCAAATATAACCGGAACTGTAGAAACACGTCTTAGTTCCTTGCAAAACTCAAATCCTGTTCCATCAGGTAGGTTAATATCTAGCAATATAAGATGAAATTGTTCGTTTTCAAGTGTGGTATACGCCTCATCAATAGACCTTACCGTAGTGGCACTATAGCCCTTATCCTCCAGCATATCTACCATAAGCATTGAAAGGTCTGTGTCATCATCCACAATTAGAATTCTTCTTTTATCCATATACATATCTCCTATAAAGATTCACTGATATTATTATATCTTACAGAAAATGTTTGTACAAGACTTACTCAAATGAAAGAAATCAATCACTGACTTATTCTTCCATACCATCAAGGTAATCTGACAATAACGCCACAGTACCATGTTCACCCCCATAATCTTCTACATAAAACAGGTCATACCATAATCCAGAACCGCTCAGCAGATATCCATAATAAGCTTTTCCATCTTTATTTCCCTTTACACAGTTATATGATTGAAAAGATGTATGATCAAGCATTATATATTCATTGGACACAAGAGTTGCTCTTTCCTTATCCACATCCAGTATGTCCGTTTTAGATACCTTAAGCATTTTGTTTTCATTTATATCATATATGTACGCATTATCCTGATTACCCGGAGTCAAATATATCCTATAATCATTCCCCACTTCAACCAAGCAAACTGCATCCCCTCGTGTATAATGACAATCAAGAGAATATAAATCAAATGCATCACTTATCATTTGATAATTCCTATCGTACACAAAGAGTCCATACTGTCCATGAAAAATAATCACATTATCATCTACATAATCAAGAATGGCGCCCTCTCCACCAAGTCCATTAGTTTTTGAAATATTCGGATTTTCTATGTATATTTCTTCTCCGTAAGGATAATCTTCAACCAGAGAAGATACATTGTCAGTGGTTTCACCATAAAGCATATACACCATATCTGATTCCACATAGCATATATCCTTCCATAAACCTGTTGAGCAATGAAGATATCCGTATACACCTTCACTTACCTGAACGCAACTGTTTGAGTAAAAGCCCTCTGACTCACCAATCCCCGATATACAATCTACTGTTTCTAGCTTTCCCTCAAACCTATCTAAATCCATCAATAAATCTGGTGCACAGGCATATAGTTTTCCTGTTTCTACTTCATAGGAAAATGCAAAAGGTCCCGCGTATTTCTGTCCCGTTTCCTCACTTCCTTCTATGATAAAACTGGTAATCTCTGCATCCATCCCCACAGGTAACATATATACATAATTACCATCTGGGCTCACAGAAAAGGTATATGCATTATCTCCCTGAGTATCCAACTTATATGTGGCACTTCCGTATTTTATACTGGATGTATCTACACTGGCTATCATCCTGCAATTATCTAAATCATACACAAAAAGTCCTGCATATCCGTGAAATATAACCATACCATCGCTGACATAGTCAAGGATAACGCCATCTGCCCCAAGGGTCATATCTTCTGTAATATTTGCCTGTTGGTAGCTTACTTCCCCTATACTTCCATAATAAATCAACTCATTATCTTGACTCATACCTATCTGTGTATCACCATCTTCACTTGATAATACAAATTCCGCCTCATCCGTAACCGGATACGCAACTCCTTCGTCTGCAATTCTCATATCGAAGGAATTTTTGGCATCAAAGATTAACCTATCATTTCCAGCAATTATAAAGGAAAACTTTCTTCTGCCATCATCAGTTGTAAATGATAATGTATCACCTTCAATAATATATCCATCAAGAGAAATATTGTAATATGAGCTAAATGGGTCATAAGCAAATGATATACTACCATCTTCATTTATTGAAAGAACTGGGATAAATTTATCTATATTTCCAACTCCTGCAGTTTCTTCCTCCACCTGCATATAGTATTTTCCTTCTGGCATCTCTTTTATCACATCACTGCTCTTTTGTTCTTCTTCTTTACTATCATCCTTTGGATTAGTAAGAAGTACTACTCCCAGCACTGACACTGCAAGTACTGCCACCACCGCAACTATAATAAGCGGTTTCTTTATCTTCATAATATTTTTCACCCTGCCTTTTGTTTCCCCTTCAGCAAAAGCAGTTGGCATGCTAGGTACAAATCTTCTTCCTGCTGAAAGCTTAAGTAAGGCCTTAGCATAGTCAGTTTTTGATTCCAGTCCCAACTCGGCAAGCACAGCCTCATCACAAGACATCTCCATATCCCTTTCCATAAGCATGTAGCTAAACCACACAATTGGATTAAACCAATGAGCCATAGCTATAAAATAGGCAATTGGCTTCATAACATAATCAAATCTCTTGATATGAAATCTCTC
>JAGBBM010000091.1 GCA_017938485.1 Lachnospiraceae bacterium | reverse complement strand
TATCCAAACGATAACAAAAGAGGATTTTAATTTATGGATAATCCATCAATAAAACCACTTATATTTCATATTGACGTTAATTCAGCCTTCCTTAGTTGGGAGGCTTTTTATCGTGTAAACAAATTGGGTGAAACTGTTGATTTACGAGAAATCCCCTCTGCTATAGGCGGAAACAAGGAGACCAGGCACGGAATAATCCTTGCAAAATCTACCCCTGCAAAAAAATATAATATTCAAACAGGGGAGCCGATTGTAAATGCATTAAAAAAATGTCCTAATTTAACCATTGTACCACCAAATCATTCTCTTTATGTGGAGTGTTCTAATAATTTCATAGATTTACTCAAGCAGTACGCCCCCGTTGTGGAACAATACAGTATTGACGAGGCATTTCTTGATATGACTGGAACCAGCAAGCTATACAAGGACCCTATTGCCTTTGCCCACACGCTAAAGGATGAAATAAAAACAAAGCTAGGATTCACTGTAAATGTGGGCATAAGCAGAAATAAACTCCTTGCAAAAATGGCTTCCGACTTTGAAAAGCCCGACAAAGTTCACACTCTATTTCCAGAAGAGATAGAAACAAAGCTTTGGCCTCTTCCTGTAGAAGATTTATTTTTTGTGGGACCATCCACAGCTAAAAAGTTATATAATCTGGGAATCTATACTATAGGAGATTTAGCTCGCACTGACCTAGAACTAATTCGCGGTCATTTTAAAAAACATGGTGAAGTTATATGGAATTATGCAAATGGGATTGATACGGATGATATAAGAAAACATATCCCTGCTAACAAAGGATATAGCCACGATATTACCCTTCCTTATGATGTTACCGATAGACAAACCGCAAAGCATTTTCTCCTAGCCATATGCGAGACCTTAGGTGCAAGAATTCGTGCTGACAAATCCTATATAAGTGTTGTTGCAGTTTCTTTTCTAGATAATGAATTCAACCAACACTCTAAACAGATAAGCCTTCCTTCGTCCACAGATGTAACAGAAAAGATATACGAGCATGCTTGCAATCTTTTTGACTCAGTTTGGAATAATAGACCTATCAGATTACTATCTGTCCATACCTCAAAGGCAACAGATGAAAGCTATGAGCAAATCAATATGTTTGACTCCGAAAAATACGAAAAATTATCAAAACTAAATTCAGCTATAGATTCTATCCGAAATAAATATGGGGAAAGTTCTATTAAAAGAGCATCTATGATGAATGACAAAAAAAGAGACTCTCTTAAGCACTGATACATTTGTGTATATACTTGCTTAAGAAAGTCTCTCTTTTTTATTTTATCGGAATAAGCTTCCTCTCTTCTCTATCCACACTCTTTTCAGGATTAGCTATGATGATATTTAAGATACCATCCTTAAATGCAGCAGTGATATCTTCCTGCTTTACTCGGCTTCCCACATAAAAACTACGCTTACAGCCAACTAACATTCTCTCCTTGCGGATGTAGTGAATCTTACTCTCATCCATCTCGATATGGTCTGGTCTTTTTGCAATTATAGTTAATGTTCCATTCACAAGCTCAGCCTGTACATCCTCTTTTGCAAAACCCGGAAGCTCTATCTCAAGAAGATAGCTACCTTCCTTCTCCTGTATATCAGTTTTCATCATAGCCGGAGCATCTGACATATTGTTCTCAAAAATATTAATTGTCTCGGTAGTAAATAACATAGAAATACCTCCTATAACATCTCCTCAAGTGTTGCTCTAATCGCCTTGATAAAGTCAGCACTGTTAAGAACTGTAACATTTTCCAATGTAGTGATAAGTGCTAAGTCCTTAGTCATCTTTCCATCTTCAATAGTCTTTATTGTTGCTGCCTCAAGCTTATCAGCAAATGCCATAAGCTCAGGTATATTATCAAGCTCACCACGTTTTCTAAGAGCACCGGTCCATGCAAAAATTGTTGCAACTGAGTTAGTTGATGTCTCCTCACCAGCAAGGTGCTTATAGTAGTGTCTCTGAACTGTTCCGTGAGCCGCCTCGTACTCATACTTTCCATCTGGTGACACAAGAACTGAAGTCATCATAGCAAGGGAACCAAATGCAGATGAAATCATATCACTCATTACATCACCATCGTAGTTCTTACATGCCCAGATGTATCCACCCTCTGACTTCATAACTCTTGCAACTGCATCATCAATAAGTGTATAGAAGTACTCAATACCTGCAGCATCAAACTTCTCCTTGTACTCTGCGTCAAATATCTCCTGGAAGATATCCTTAAATGTATGATCGTACTTCTTAGAAATAGTATCCTTTGTTGCAAACCAAAGAGTCTGCTTAGTATCAAGTGCATAATTGAAACAGCTTCTTGCAAAGCTCTCGATAGAACCATTGATATTATGCATACCCTGAATAATTCCAGCCTCACCAAAGTTATGTATAAGCTCTCTAATCTCTGTTCCATCCTCAGCAGTATAAACAAGCTCAGTCTTACCAGCAGCTGGAATCTTCATCTCTGTAGCCTTATATACGTCACCATAAGCATGTCTTGCAATAGTGATAGGCTTCTTCCAGTTCTTAACACATGGTTCAATACCCTTTACAACGATAGGTGCTCTAAATACTGTACCATCAAGAATTGCTCTTATAGTTCCATTTGGACTCTTCCACATCTCTTTTAGGTTATACTCTGTCATACGAGCAGCATTTGGTGTGATTGTTGCACACTTAACAGCTACGCCATACTTCTGTGTTGCATAAGCAGAGTCAAATGTAACCTTATCATCTGTCTCATTTCTATACTCTAATCCCAAGTCATAATACTCTGACTTTAAATCTATAAATGGATAGATAAGCTCATCCTTAATTATCTGCCAGAGAATTCTGGTCATCTCATCTCCATCCATCTCAACCAATGGTGTAGTCATCTTGATTTTTTCCATTTCGTAAGTACCTCCGAATAATCTTTTAAAAAACAATAATCATTTTAGCATAATATAGTAATTTTTTAAACATATTTCTTGAATAAAAACAAATAAAAATATATACTATCACTATATTTACATAAGGAGTTTTAATATGAGTTATACATACACTGTACAAAAAGCAAAGGTTAACCGAGTAACCTATCGTGTTATGGGTATAATTTTCACTGTAATAGCTGTCCTACAGGTAATCACTCTTGTAAAGGGTTATTCTAAGCATCCTATGTTAACAGGCATGTTTGCATTTTTTCTTGGGGCCTACGGCATATATCTTATCCGCATGTCCTTTAGAAAGCAGGCATTCGATATAACCTACAAATTCAGTGAGGAAGGTTTCCTTGTAACTCACCACTATGGTGAAACGCTTTATACTTTTGATGATATCGAAGTCGTTACAATGGTCATTGCCGACGAGAATCTTATATTCTATGTTTTGAATTTAAAAGCCGGGAAAGATGTATATTCAATTCCATTTACTATGAAGGGAGCGTTGTGCGAGAAAATCTATGAATTTGTTCATGCAAGAATCAAGCACAAGGATGAGGATGAAGATTAATAGCACACTTTTTAATATACCTATCATAAACAGTGTAATTGAATATGACTGTACTGATTCAACGAACATAAAAGCTAAAGAATTCTCAAAAAGAGGAAGTGTACACGGCACCCTATTCCTTGCCCATAAACAGCTAAATGGAAAAGGTCGCTTGAACAGAACCTTTGATTCTAAAAAAGATGAGGGCATATATGCCAGTCTTCTTTTAAGACCAAATGTTTCTCCTAATCAACTGCCAAATATCACATTACTTACCGCTGTTGCAATCGTAAGAGCGCTAAAGACAATCTGCCATTTAACGCCTCTTATAAAGTGGCCAAATGACATACTTCTAAATGGCAAAAAGCTAGCTGGTATATTAACAGAAGCAGGACCCGATTATGTTATAGTTGGCATAGGCTTAAACACCACCACAAAAAGTTTTTCTTCCGACATAGAAAAGACTGCTACGTCTATATTCCTTGAAACAGGAAAGACAATAGATAGCTTTGATTTACTGTATAATATTATGGAAGAATTTAACGACTTATATGAACAGTTTATAATTCATTCTGACTTTAGTTTCTTATTGGAAGAATATAACAATAATCTAGCAAACTTAAATCAGGAAGTACACATTATTCCTCATGATATTTCATACAGTACTTCCAATCCTTACAGCATCAAAGTAGATAATCTTGATACCTTTTTATGCCGTGGCATAGATGAAAATGGAGCACTTTTATGTGAGGGGCCAGATAAAAAAATCACAATTATAAATTCTGGTGAAGTTTCTCTTCGAGGTAAAAATAGCTACTCATAAAACTATCTCGTATACATTTTAATATTTTAGTAGCATAGATAAACTTTTTTTGTTATAATTAGTTTAGTATTTGATTTCGGAAAATATTTTTTATGGAGGATTATTATGCAGGAAAAAAGAAAGTACCAGAGACTTCCTATTAAGCTTAAATTAGAGGTATCTAACCTTTTTAAGCAGGATGGAATCAAAATCGATTCAATCGATACAGAAATCGAGGTATTTGATATATCTAAAGCTGGTATAGGCTTTATGTCAGAATCTAAGTTACCTATCGACTATTACTTTAACGCAACTATCGAATTTGAGAATACCGATGAAATCATCTTATCTGTAGTGAAGATTTTGTATGTTACTCCTATCGGTGATTCAGGCTTTAGATACGGATGCGAGTTTGTTGGACTTCCATCTATGTATCACCACATTTTTGACGAGTACGCACAGACATTATAATTTTCATAAAAATAAGGGAGCATCTATTTTAAGATGCTCCCTTATTTTTGTTATATGGCATATCCTTTTGACTTTATTACATCTACAACCTTTGTTACATACTTCTTACAAAGCTCATCTGTCTTTGCCTCTACCATAACTCTTATAAGCGGTTCTGTTCCACTCTCTCTAAGAAGGATTCTGCCATCACCCTTAAGTTCTTCGTCAACACTCTTTGCTGCTGCAAGTACATCTGCATCATTCATAACATCTGCTTTACTTGTAACTTTCACATTTTCAAGAAGCTGTGGATATATGTTTAACTCTCTAGTCAAATCTGACATAGTGGACTTATTTTCAACCATAACTTCCATAAGCTTAAGAGATGTGAGAACACCATCACCTGTTCTAGCATTTTTTGAGAATATAATATGACCACTCTGTTCTCCACCAAGTATATATCCATTTTCAATCATACACTCAAAGACATACTTGTCACCAACAGCTGTTTTTTCATAATTAATTCCCTCTGCATCAAACGCCTTATATAATCCCAAATTGGACATAACAGTTGTTACAACTGTATTGTTGTTAAGTCTTCCCTTTTCCTTAAGGTATTTACCGCAGATATAAAGTATAGCATCTCCATCTACCAGATTACCCTTTTCATCTACTGCAAGACATCTGTCTGCATCTCCATCATATGCAAAACCTGCGTCAAGATTGTTATCTACTACAAACTTTTGAAGATTCTCTATATGAGTAGAGCCACAATTTGTGTTTATATTAGTTCCGTCAGGTTCATTATTAATAACATAAGTTTTTGCTCCCAAGGCATCAAATACAGCCTTTGCCACAGTAGAAGACGCACCATTGGCACAATCAAGACCCACCTTAAGATTCTTAAAGGATCTTGTTGGAATAGTCATAAGATATCCTATATATCTATTTCTACCCATTGAATAATCTGTTGTTCTTCCTATATTCTCTCTCTTTGCAAAAGGAATCTCAGGAATAATTCCATCAATATAATCTTCTATCTCCTTTTCTACTGCCGCATCCATCTTAGCGCCTTGATTATTTATAATCTTAATTCCATTGTCATAGAATGGGTTATGACTTGCAGAAATCATAATTCCACAATCAAACTCATCGGTTCTAACTATGTAAGAAACACTTGGTGTAGGTGTTACATGCATAAGATAAACGTCTGCACCACTAGCTGTAAGACCAGCAACAAGAGAATACTCAAACATATAGCTTGAACGTCTAGTATCCTTTCCGATAACTACTCTTGCTTTTTCTCCCTCTTTCTTATCCTTACCGAAATAGTATCCAAGATACCTTCCTACTTTGTAAGCATGTTCAACAGTTAAATCTACGTTAGCCTCTCCACGGAAGCCATCTGTTCCAAAATATTTACCCATAATTATCTCCTTATTGAAATTATGTCGTGTTTCAATTCAGTTTATATTATACTCTTAATCTATGGTATTTGCAAATCAATCCCATCCATCAGTATAAGTTTCCTCAATAATCTCGTCAAAATCGTCATCTCTATCAATTGCATCCTCTGTAGTAGCCAGCTCATCTGTCTCAGCTATGGCTTCTGCATCACCATAACTACTGTTATAGAATAAGGTTATAGCCTGTTTATCATTGGATATAATTACATCCCTCTTGTTTCCACCAAATTCCCCGTCCAAAGTCCAGGGTATTTCTTCCTCACATTCAATGACAACCTTACTAGCTTTACAGTCGAAGAACATCTCGCTATCCTCTATATTATTGGCTAACATAGCTGATAATATCTCCTGCAATTGACTGGCTGTCTCCGGTTTCTTTATCAAAAGGCAGTCAAACTTACCATCATCTAACGCTACATGTTTTGCACCTCTTAGCTTAAATCCTGCCACAGACATAGAGTTAGTAATCATACCATATATATATTCTCCGGTTACAACAGAACCATCAAAATCTGCTTTAATCTTATAGCTTTTGAAATTGGCAATACTCTTTATAGCTTCCACCACATAGGCAGAATGTCCCATAACCTTTTTTAAAGATTGCTTAGTGCTATATGAAACATCTGTAAACATACCAAAGGCCGCAATATATATAAAAAACTTGTCATCCATACGACCGACATCCAGCAAATGCTCTGAGCCACTTACAATCTGCTTAGCTGCCTCTACAGGTTTTCTTGAAATAGCTAATGATCTAGCAAAATCATTTGTGGTACCAACAGGAATATATCCGATAGGGACCTTTTTCTCACCCATTTTCATATAACCACACACTGTATTTTCTAGAGTACCATCCCCTCCTGCACAGACAATAAGGTCATAGTTTGCGCCATCTTCAACAACCTTTCTTTCCGCGTCATCCGGACCTTTAGTTGGATAGGTAACCACTTCATACCCAGCCTCAGAAAAGGTAAGAATAATCTCAAACAATTCATTTTTAATAGCTGTTTTTCCAGCTTTTGGATTAATTATAAAAAGAAGTTTCTTCATATCAATTACCCCCACTTAAAAAACAATTGTCTTATCTTCTAGAAAGATAAGCATCTAACCCCTTTTTCCTAAGTTTACAAGATGGACAATCTCCACATCCATCTCCTTTAATACCATTATAACAGGTAAGCGTCATATCTCTTATAACATCATATCCACCTAACTTATCTGCCATCTCCCAAGTTTCCTCTTTATCAATCCACATAAGCGGTGTTATTATATCAAAATCATAATCCATTGCCAAATTCAATGTAGTATTAAGAGATTTTATAAATACATCTCTACAATCTGGATATCCAGAAAAATCACTTTGAGATACCCCTGTAATAATATCTGTAATTCCCTTTGTCTTCGCGTAAATTGCCACAAAGGTAAGAAATACCATATTGCGACCTTCTACGAAAGAATTAGGAGTTCCCTCATCAGGTGCATCCTTGTCTACCTCTATATCCCTTCTTGTAAGGGAATTAGACGCAAGCTGATTGAGTAAGCTCATATCAAGAACTACATGTTCTACTTTAAAATAATCGCATATCTCTTTTGCACACTGAAGCTCTAATATATGTCTCTGATTGTAATCAAAAGATACGGCATATACTTTTTCGTATTCCTTCATAGCCCACAGAAGACAGGTGGTACTATCTTGTCCGCCACTAAAAACAACTACCGCTTCCTTTTTATTCTTCATAGTCATCCTCCGCACTTATTTAATAAGCATCATTAATCTATTCTGTAACTGAAGGTCATCTTTAAATCTACCTTTTAATGTTGTGGTAACAGTTTTAGCTCCTGGTTTTTTTATTCCTCTAGCTGTCATACAACTATGGCTTCCTTCGATTATAACAGCCACATCCTCCGTATTACAAACCTTACTCATAATATATGCTATATCTGTACCAATTCTTTCCTGTAACTGCAATCTTTTTGCCACCATATCAGCAATTCTTGCAATTTTACTCAAACCAATTACTCTTCCCTTTGGAATGTATGCCACAGAAACTTTCATATCGTACATAAGTGCCATATGATGCTCACAGTAGCTAAAAACGTCTATGTCCTTAACCAATACCATGTCTTTTGTAACTGTACTTTCATGCTCAAAAGACTTATCAAACATAGTTGCAATTTCATCATTGGTATAATTCATACCTTCGAAAACTTCCTCATACATTCTTGCAACTCTATCTGGAGTATCCTTTAATCCTTCTCTGTCAGGATCATCTCCTAAAGCAACCAGTATACCTCTTATATGTTCTCTTATTGCATCTTTATCTATCGCCATTTTATACTCCTTTTCTATCAGGCTCCCAAATGTACTTATGCATCTGAAGCTGAAGCTTAACACCATTCATATTATTATCTATCATATAATCAACTATATCACTAGGCTTAATCTCACCAAAGGATGAACTAAGATATACTGCCACTCTCTTAGCAAGATTATAATCCTTAATCACATTTTTGGCTACCTCTAAATCCCTGTAATCAGATACAACAAATTTTACTGTATCACTTTCTCTAAGCAAATTATAGTTATCCATAACCATAAAGGATTCCATACCACTTCCTGGCAACTTATAATCAAGGGTAAAAGTAATGTTTTTACCAATATCTATAAAATCCTTGAGACATACCGCTCCATTGGTTTCTATCTCAATTCTAAGTGTTTTGTCTTTTGACAGAAGCTTTAATAATCTACCTATGTTCTCTTGAATAAGAGGCTCTCCACCAGTCAAAGTTACATTGTTAACACCTGTGTCCTTGATATAGGCATATAACTCCTCCTCACTCATTATCTCATAGGGAGCCTTATCCTCATTTGCCCACTTGGTATCACAGTAAGAGCAATTAAGGTTACATCCTGCAAACCTAATAAAACAAGCAAGCTCTCCTGCACATCGTGCCTCTCCGTTAATGCTTACAAATTTTTCTACTACTTTAAATTTTCCCACTTTGACACCTCAATTATCCTTCGTAGTATGTGGCACAATTATTAGGAGTTTCATATACTGTGGCTTTTACCACATTATATCCTTTTTTTGCCATCTGTGTGTAAAAATACTGTGAAAAGTTTTCAGCTGTTGGTCTAAAGTCCATTTCCTCAATCCTAAAGCCCTCATCCAACAAAGCTTCCATGGTGCGAGGTTTCAATGTATTCTTTTCAATAATCAGGCAATGGTCGAGATAATCTGTTATTTCCTTTAAATCTTTTTTTAATTTAGAAAAATCTACTATCATACCTCTGGTATTACCCAAGTCATCTAATTCACTATTTCCAACCTCAATTTCAACCTTCCACCTATGACCATGAATATTGGAACACTTTCCCTCATAACCACTTAAAAAATGTGCACTGTCAAAACTTGAATTTGTTTTTAAGGTATACATATAATCCTCCTATATAATAAAAAGGCGCAGATGCGACAACGCACCTACGCCATAAATCACGTATAGTTTGCTGTCCTAGTTTTGTTTATAGACAGGATGGTACAAATGAACTGTCTTTATATATTATACTCCAAGAAACTTCTTAACTGTGTCAAGCATCTCTTCCTTATCACACACTGTATTGTGACGCACAGGAGCTGTTCTAATATCCTCAATAGCCTGTGGAACCTTTACACCTGAAAGTCTATTAAGCTCATCCACAAGCTCAAAATCAGTCTGCTTATCATAAGCCTCATCAATAGCATTCATAACGCTTCTTGTGAACTTATATGGACTTGCTGTTGATGCGATAACAGTTGGAGTCTTATCTCCTGTAGAAGCTACATACTTATCGTATACATTTGCGGCAACAGCTGTATGAGTATCCATAATATAACCGTCTGACTCATACACCTTCTTGATTGTTGCTGCAGTCTCTTCCTCAGTAGCAAAACCACCAAAGAAATCAGCAAGCTTAGCTTTCATATCTTCAGTGATAGTGTACTCACCTGCACCATTTAAAGCTAACATAAGCTCTTTATTCTTAGCTGCATCATTTCCAGCAATCTTATAGATAAGTCTCTCTAAGTTACTTGAGATAAGAATATCCATAGATGGTGATGTAGTTAATATAAAATCTCTATTTCTGTTATATTTTCCAGTCTCAAAGAAATCATATAATACCTTGTTCTCATTTGAAGCACAGATAAACTTAGCAATAGGAAGTCCCATTTCCTTAGCATAATAAGCAGCTAAGATGTTACCGAAGTTACCAGTTGGAACTACTACATTAATCTTATCTCCTGCCTTAATATCACCATTTGCCACAAGTCTTGTATACGCATATACATAGTAAACCATCTGTGGAACAAGACGACCGATATTGATAGAGTTTGCTGAAGAGAACTGATATCCCTTAGTACCAAGGTATTCATTAAGCTCAACGTCAGAGAACATCTTCTTAACACCAGTCTGAGCATCATCGAAGTTGCCTGTAATACCTACTACAAATGTGTTGTCACCCTTCTGAGTAACCATCTGCTTTTCCTGAATTGGGCTAACACCATTCTTAGGATAAAATACAATAATCTTAGTACCTGGTACATCTGCAAATCCTGCAAGAGCTGCCTTACCAGTATCACCTGATGTAGCTGTAAGGATAACTATTTCATTTGCAACATTGTTCTTCTTTGCTGATGTTGTGAGTAAGTATGGCAAAATAGAAAGAGCCATATCCTTAAATGCTATAGTTGAGCCATGGAAAAGCTCTAAATAATATGCACCTGCCTTGTTTACAAGTGGAGCAATCTCCTTAGTATCAAATTTATCGTCATAAGCACTGTTAATACAGTGTCTTAATTCTTCCTCTGTAAAATCAGTGAGCATAAGCTTCATAACATTGTAAGCCACCTCACGATAATCCATCTTTGCAAGCTCTTCTAAAGAAACATCAAAAGCAGGTATAGCGTCTGGCACAAATAATCCGCCCTCATTGGCAAGACCTTTTAATATAGCCATAGATGCTGTAGCTGTCTCATTTGAATTTCTTGTACTTTTGTATATAAGTTCCATATCCTCTACTCCTTATATGTATATTAAGTAAATGTATCCCTATCAAAGGGCACTCTAAAATGGATAATAACACAATACCCATATAAAAACAAGAAAAAAGAAGCTGTTTTCTAACAAAACAGCTTCAATAATGTTTTAATTACTGTGCTACATAAACTGTAGCT
This sequence comes from Lachnospiraceae bacterium, assembly GCA_017938485.1. Classification (GTDB taxonomy): domain Bacteria; phylum Bacillota; class Clostridia; order Lachnospirales; family Lachnospiraceae; genus Coprococcus_C. Next base: position 29,586 of record JAGBBM010000091.1, on the reverse strand, counting down.
ACTCTTCTACCAAACTCAAGGGCTGCCTGATGTGAATTGAAGAATATATCAATTCTATTACCCTTTATAGCTCCACCTGTATCTTCTACTGTATATACCTGTCCGTTGATAACAACCTGTGTACCGAAAGGTAATATAGAAGTATCAGCTGCAATTGTTCTTCCTGCTGTAGCAGTTGTTCCACTTGCTGTAGTTGGATTTGTCATATTACTATAAACACCACAACAGATTGGACATGGACAATATGCTGTCAACACGTAATCTCCTATGCTGACATATGTACCATTTGCATCTGCATATGTAGCAACAACAGGCGCTTCTTCATTAGCTGTAGGAACGGTAACCTCTTCTGTAGTTGTAGCTGTAGTATTCTGAGCTGTAAGTGCATCAAGTGCAGCTACATCCTTATCCTCCTGTGCCTTAGAAGAAAGAACATCATCTATCTGCTTTTCTGACTTCTCAAGGTTAGCAAGCTGCTCTGCTTCGTAGTTTGCCGACTTCATCTCGTAATAGCTCATAGATGCAACCTCTATCTTCTCGCCTGCATAAGGAACCTCATCCTCAGCTACATCAGATATAGTCACCATAACACCTGTTGCAGCATTACTATCTGCAATGTTAGCTACAAGATTCACTGTACATACTGCACAAAGAGCAGTTATAACAGCTGCGGAACCTACCATCTTATAGTTATTCTGAAAGAATGATTTAACATCCTTTTTAACCTTTGTAAATTCAATTTCTTTAAAATTAAATTTCATAATTCACCTCTGTGTGACTATTGTTTTTCAAATTTGTTACAAAAAAGTTACATTTATCACACAAGCTGATTATAAGTTAGATGGGGTACAAGGTCAAGTCTTTTAACCCTTTTTCAGCATATTATACAATTATTTCTATACTTTTTGTTTATTATGCATACGGTTTTTGCACAATTTGCACAGTTTTTTAGTATTTTGTAATTTTTTTAACATTTTTTATTTTTGTAATATTTTTATTTTATTACATTTTTCCCTAGCTTTGCTGGACATATTTCCTTTTAAGAATTATAATTTTTCTATACTTTTTTACTGGAGAAATGCTATGAGTACAGGAGTTTATATCACAAAAAGAAAAGATGGTTCTACCGTTTATAGAGTTTCTATCACTTATAAGAGGAAACATATTAGTCTAGGAACTTTTCCCGACTATGATACAGCTTCCATCGTATATACAGAAGGTAGAGCTATCGTAGAATCTACACATATTTCTCTCGAAGATTACCAAATCGATATGAAAATTCCTCACAATAAGTTCGTTTCCCTTGTTAATTTTAGGGATAATGGGCTCTATTTTGCTACTCCAATATATCTCAGAAAGAAATATTTTGAATACTATCTCTCCCCCTCACACATTTTAAAGTTTGATCGTGATGACCTATTCTTTTACGCATCACATAAAATCCAACAACGAGGAGGATATCTTTTTGTATGTGACTATGGCAGTCAGTATAAAATCTTAAGCCGATATGGTATACGTCCTTTTGCCGTATATGGAAGAGATTATATTATGGTCAATGGAGATATGCACGACTATAGATATTCAAATATAAAAATAATCAATAATTACAATGGTGTTACAGTACATTCAGAAAAAGGCAAAGACTACTACATAGCTAGCATACATATAAACGGCAACTATATCGTAGGCAAATATTCATCTGAGTTATATGCAGCCATAGCATACAACAAAGCCGTCGACATTTTACATGTAAACGGCTTCACAAAAGCATATATAAAAAACTATATCCAAACTCTAAAAAAAGAAGAGTATCTTCTTATATATAAGGAAATAAAAGTTTCAAAAAAACTCCTAGGGCTTACCCCTGATACTATGGACAAAGAGTCTGATTAATTAACTTCTCCATCTCATCATAACTTTCTACCTGATTGATGCTAGCACGGAGTTTTGCAGAATCCTTAAGTCCCTGTGTATACCATGCCACGTGTTTTCTCATCTCATGGATACCGGTATACTCTCCCTTATACTCAATCATCATCCTTGCATGACGAAGCATCATATCTCTTATCTCGGTAACTGATGGTCTAGGAAGTGTCTCTCCTGTTTCAAGGTAATGCTTAATCTCCTTGAATATCCAAGGATTTCCCTTTGCAGCCCTACCAATCATAAAACTATCACAGCCAGTTTCTTCCTTAATTCTTATTACATCTTCACCTGAACATATATCTCCATTTCCAATTACAGGAATGGATACAGCTTCTTTAACTCTTCTTATTATATCCCAGTCAGCCACGCCTTGATAATACTGTTCCCTTGTTCTTCCATGTACAGCTACCGCATAAGCTCCAGATTCCTCCGCAATATGAGCTATCTCTGGTGCATTTAAGCTATCCTTAGAAAAACCAGCTCGAATTTTAATAGTAACCGGAAGCTCACAGGACTTTGCCAGTGCCTCTACTATCTCCCCAATAAGCAATGGATTCTTCATAAGGGCAGAACCCTCTCCATTATTAACTATCTTAGGCACAGGACATCCCATATTAACATCGATAAAATCAAACCCCTTATCCTCCAAACGCTTAGCTTGTTCAGCCATTAGAAGAGGTTCGCTTCCGAATATTTGGACTCCTATAGGCTTTTCCTTAGCTTCTGTCATAATCAGAGGTCCTGTATTTTTATTATTGTAATACATTCCCTTGGCACTTACCATCTCGGTGTAAAGAATATCACAGCCCTGTTCCTTACACAATAAACGAAATGGCAGGTCGCAAATACCTGCCATTGGTGCCAAGATAATTTTATTATTTAAATCTAACATAAAATTCTCCTGATTACTGTTTCTCATATATAAGTCTTAATCCCTGAAGAGTGAGATTAGGATCATATACATCTATCTTATCTGTATTTTCTGATATAAGCTTTCCAAGACCACCTGTAGCCACAACCTTAATATTCTCTATACCAGACTCCTCTTTCATTTTTTGAATAATATATTCTGTCTGACCGATGCATCCATAAAATACACCTGCCTGCATACTAGTCACAGTATCCTTTGCAAGTATGGAATCAGGCTTAGTAATCTCTATCTCTGGAAGTTTTGCAGTCCCAGTCCAAAGAGCACTTGCAGCAAGTCTTATACCAGGTGTTGTAACTCCTGAATGGAAAACTCCATCAGCAAGAACAAGATCATGAGTGGTTGCTGTACCAAAATCTACAACAATTACAGGTCCACCATAAAGCTCATAAGCCGCTACTGCATCTACAAGTCTATCCGCACCAAGGGCCTTAGGATTAGGTATAGCTACATTTATACCAGTCTTGATTCCAGGTCCAACAATGATTGGAGTTTTGTGTAAATACTTGATAATTCCACTAGTTAAAGAGTGCATTATCTTAGGAACAACCGAAGCAATAATAACAGCATCGATATCTGATGTACTCATTCCTCTTAGGGTTAGCCAGTCACCAAAAAACATTCCATATTCATCTGATGTTCTAGAAATTCCTGTTGTCATACGAAAAGTATGAAGAAGCTTACTTCCGTCAAACAAACCAACAGTTATATTAGTATTACCTACATCTATTGCAAATAACATATGTCCTCCTCGGTATAAAACACCTATTTAAAAGAATGTTTGAAAATACTGTTCCAGCTGCTCAAACAATTCCTTCTTATCTTCTCTTAACTGCTTAACCTTAAGCACACTACCTATCTCATCGTACAAGATATCTTCCTCGTAAGCCTCAGTCTTAATCTGAAGATTACCTTCCTCATCAAACTCTAAAAGAATCACGCCGCCTACATCTTCCGTAAAAAGAACACACATAATTTGAAGCTCCTTTTTAACCATATCCGGCAGGCTTTCAAAATCTTCATTGAGATAGTATTTTTCTGTGTATTTTGATGCACTACAAAGTACTATATTATCCTGATACATAATAATCCCCTAAAATCTGTATATCTAACCAATAACGTCAGCCATATTGTACATACCAGCTGGCTTACCAGCAAGGAACTTAGCCGCCTCTATGGCACCCTTAGCAAATACAGACTTAGAATAAGCTGTATGCTTAATCTCTATAACTTCGTCAACACCTGCAAATATAACCTCATGTTCACCAACAATAGTACCACCTCTTACAGCAGAGATACCAAGTTCTTTCTTGCCTCTCTTCTGTCTTACCTGTGAACGGTCATATACATATTCGTATTCATTGCCTCTAGCCTCGTTAATAGAATCCGCTAAAGCAATTGCAGTTCCTGATGGTGCATCTACCTTCAAGTTGTGATGCTTTTCAACTATCTCTATGTCATATCCTGCTGGTGCAAAAACATTTGCCGCATCCTGTAAAAGCTTCATAATTGTGTTTATACCAAGACTCATGTTGGCAGATTTGAGGATACCTACTTTCTCAGACTCAACAGATACTCTGTTAAGCTGCTCAGGACTTAAGCCTGTTGTACAAAGAACCACAGGTACTTTTCTATCAGCCACATAGTCAAGAAGCTTATTTACAGCAGGTGCAACAGAAAAATCTATTATAACATCTGCCTCTACATCACATTCCATAATATCCTTATATACTGGATATCCATTATCTTTATTGTCAACTGCATCAATGCCTGCAACAATTTCTACAGACTCATCAGCCTTGCAAAGCTCAGATATAATCTGGCCCATTTTACCGTTGCAACCATGCATGATTATCCTAGTCATATATAAATTCCTCCTAGAATTCTAATCCAAAGTCTTTCATCGCCTTTTCAAGCTTAGCGGCATGCTCTGGCTCAATCTCTGTAAGTGGCATTCTAAGGTTACCCTTGCAAAGACCAAGTATCTCAACAGCCTTCTTAACAGGAATTGGATTAACCTCACAGAAAAGAGCATCACAAAGTTCAATCGACTTGAGCTGCATAGCTGTGGCAGTCTTAACATCTCCCTCAAGATACTTAGCAACCATATCATGAGTCTGCTGTGGTGCAATGTTAGCTATAACTGAAATTACACCTAAACCACCCAATGAAAGAATAGGAACAACCTGATCATCGTTACCTGAGTAAAGATCAAGACAACCATCTGCAAGACTCATAAGCTTAGCTGCCTGTGAGATATTGCCAGTTGCTTCCTTGATACCAACGATATTCTTAACGTTCTTAGCAAGATATACTGCAGTTTCAGGAGCTATATTAACACCTGTTCTACTTGGTACATTGTACATAATGATTGGAAGTGAAACACTGTTTGCAATATCAGTATAGTGCTTGATAAGACCCTTCTGTGTCGCCTTGTTGTAATATGGAGTAACTATAAGAAGACCATCAACTCCCGCCTTCTCAGCCTCCTGTGATAAGTAAATTGCAGTCTCTGTGCAGTTTGAGCCTGTACCTGCAACCACAGGTATTCTCTTATTAACAACCTCAGCACAGAATCTGATACACTCAATATGCTCCTCGTGAGTTAAAGTTGATGACTCACCTGTAGTACCGCAAACTATAATACAATCTGTTCCATTTGCAATATTGAACTCAATAAGCTTTCTGAAACTCTCATAATCTACCTCTCCGTTATCCAAAAATGGTGTTACTATCGCTACACCTGAACCTGTAAAAATTGCCATAATATGACTCCTCCTAATAATAATATTTGTTGCAACTAATATATGGTAGTAAAAAAGGTTGGCACAATATAAAGTGCCAACCCGAAATAAATCCCTTATTATTCCTTATAGTAGCACTCCATCTTACGATGACAGTCGTACAGCTCTTAACTGCAAAACCAGGAAGAAGAAGCTTAGATATCCTTCAACCTTCGGCAATATTCCCTTTCGTCTATGTTCATCTGATCTAAGTCATCCCATAGAGTACTGATAAATACCGCGCCTCTACCCATATTATTGCTTTAAAAGAGTTATAATTTCTGTTCACTCTTTGTAGAATTATAACATCACGAAATACATATGTCAATCTATTCTAAACATTCCATTTTGCTAACAGAAACTTCGTATGCAACCTTGTTGACAATCTCATCATTGCCAATCTTCTTTTGATACTCCCTGCTTTGAATTCTACCCCAAACAGCCACGTGCTCACCCACAGAGAGCTTACCTGCAAATCTGGCATTGCGTCCCCAACATATACATGGTATATAGTCGGACTTACCATAAGCTCTATTAACCGCAAGTAAAATATCTGCAATCTCTCTGCCCAGTGGAGTCATTCTGTAAACAGGCTCCTTGCATATGTAACCATCCAGATAAATCTGATTTGGTTTGTTCTCTCTGTCATCAATCTCAGCAATAACCTCAATTTCTCTAACAAACACAGAAAGGATAAGTCTATTTTTATTCTCCTCGTGTTTATTATAAGAACGAAACTGTCCCTTGGCTAAAACCTTCTCTCCGATATGAGAGTTTTCTACATCGAATAATCTGTCTGACACCATAAGCGGTATCACATCGTGGGCATCGCTTAATCTGCTGACAATTATATCAACCATATAAAAGCCTTCACCAAAGATTTCATGGCTGAATCTAAAGTCTGATACGATTTCTCCTGCTACTACTACTTGATTGTTGTTTAAAATTTTCTCTGTCATATTTTCCTCCCCTTTTTATGTACGTAATTTTATTTTTTGTGTACATATAAAATATATTCAGGAGGAAAATTAATTATTCCAACTTTTTTAATTAAATTTTCTTTGTCTTAAAACTTCATAAGTAATAACTGCTGTGGATGTTCCTGCATTAAGGGATTCCACCTTACCACACATAGGAATTCTTATAAGCTCATCTGCCATATTACTTATCTCATCGCTAAGTCCGTTACCTTCATTGCCGATAAGGAATCCACAAGCAGATGTAAAATCCTCACTGTAAAAATCCTCACCATTTAGATGAGCCGCATAGATATTTATACCCTTTTTCTTAGTATATGCAATATCATCCACAAGGTTATCAGAAACATATATAGGAACCCTAAATATGGAGCCCATAGTAGACCTTATTGTTTTTGGATTGTATATATCCACCGAGTCCTTGCTCACTATGATTCCCGTCACCCCAGCTCCCTCAGCAGTTCGAATTATAGTACCCATGTTGCCAGGGTCCTGAAGCTTTTCTGTTATGATGATAAATGGAGTTGTCCCATTATCCAAAACTTCGTCTAAGGTTCTTTCCTTCATCTTTACCACTGCCATAATTCCCTGTGGTGTTGTAGTATCAGATATGCCGGAATATAATTTATCCGGCAATATGTATGGTTTGATTTTTGTGTCATTTATTATATCTTCGTGTTTTCCAAAGGCATTTTCCGACACAAATACACTTATTATGTCCTCTTTAGGAATCTCCTTAAACATTCTGATTCCCTCGACAACATATACACCCTTTTCATATCTTTCCTTAGAGGATTTAAGAAGTTTCTTTATGTCTTTTAACTTTTCGTTTGAAGCTGATGTGATTATCATTTTTTCTTCTCCCTTATTAGGACGTTACCTTCGCCCCACACACTTTTTAAGCGATTTTCAAGATTGGTATCAGCTAAGACCTTGTATCTTTCACCCATAGGCTTATAGGCACTAGGATTCTTTAGCTGAACGAACACAGGGGTTCTACCTTTGTGTTCACTTAACATTCCAAGAAAACGTTGCTGATTATTGTTATATTCCTCTTCATTGTTAAAGCAAACCCAGACTTCTTTTTTCTCCGCGTCCATATCCCTTTTTATCTCCTCAAAGGTCCAGGCTGCACTGAGCAAAAGCTTGCCTTCTTCCTCTGTAACAGAAGCATTTCCCTTTATAAGAACTTTATTATCCTTAACTAAAATATGTTTAAATCTGCCATAATCTCTTGGGAAAACAACCACTTCAACTGTTCCATACAAATCTTCTATGGTAACAAAAGCCATATTATCTCCATGCTTAGTGGTTTTAATGGTTATCGCCTCTATCATACCGCCAATAGTATAAGGTATCTTATCCTTAACTATAAATTCGCCATTTTCCTCATCCGGCATAAAATCTGTGGATTTTGCAGTGACTTGACTATCAACAATATCCATATACTCGTCAAGAGGATGTCCACTTATGTATATGCCAAGCATTTCTTTTTCTTTGGCAAGTAAATCTTCCTTGGCATACTCCTCCACATCTGGATACTTTATCTTAAATCCACTCTGCTCCTCTTCACCAAGGAAGCTAAGCATACTCATCTGACCAGTCATAGCACTCTTCTTGTTTTGACCAACCTGGTCGATAAGACTTGGATAAACCATCATCATCTGCTTTCTGTTGTAACCAAAGCTATCAAAAGCACCGGCACAAATAAAGCTCTCTATTGTACGCTTATTTGCCTCTTTATTGCTAAGGCGCATTATAAAATCTTCTAAATCCTTAAATGAACCATTTTCTGTAATCTTTTGCTTGATTACGTCAGTTACACCCTCACCCACACTTTTTACCGCAGAAAGGCCATATCTTATAGAATTACCTGACACAGAAAAATCTCCCTCACCCACGTTAATATCTGGTGGAAGAATATTTATGCCCATAGTCCTACAAGTCTGGATATAAGCAGACACCTTACTGGAATTTTCTTTTACAGATGAGATAAGTGCTGCCATATATTCTACAGGATAGTGACACTTAAGGTATGCTGTCTGATAGGCAACTACAGCGTAAGCTGCAGCATGTGACTTGTTAAATGCATACTTGGCAAAATCAGTCATCTCATCAAACACCTTATTGGCAATACTTTCACTGATGCCTCTTTTTATACAACCCTCAACACCTTCTGCCTCATTGCCATAGACAAAGTTCTTTCGCTCTTTTTCCATAACATCAGCCTTCTTCTTAGACATAGCTCGTCTAACAAGGTCGCTTCGGCCAAGAGTATATCCTGCAAGCTCCATAACTATCTGCATAACCTGTTCCTGATACACTATACAACCGTAGGTTGGAGCAAGAATCTTCTCCAAAGCTGGGTGGTCATAGGTAACTTCAGTAGGATTCTCCTTACCCTTAATGTAAAGCGGTATGAAGTCCATAGGACCTGGTCGATAAAGAGATATACCAGCAATTATATCTTCTATATTGGCAGGCTTGAGTTCCTTCATGAAGTTCTTCATACCTGCACTTTCAAGCTGAAATACACCTTCAGTTTTTCCGGCAGAAATCATATCATATACTGCCTTATCATTCATATCCAGATTATCTATATCAATATCTATACCATGATTGTCCTTGATTAATCTTAAGGCATTCTGGATAACAGTTAAGTTTCTAAGTCCAAGAAAATCCATCTTGAGAAGGCCTAACTCTTCAATAGTGATCATATTATACTGAGTGGTTATGGCATCCTCACTTCCCCTTGAAAGAGGCACATATTCGTCTATGGATTCTCTACCTATAACTACACCTGCCGCATGCATAGAGGAATGTCTAGGAAGTCCTTCTAGCTTGATAGCCATATCTATAAGCTTTGCCACTGCTGGTTCTTCCTGATACATACCAAGAAGTTCCTTGCTACTATCTAAGGCCTTAGGTATAGTCATTCCCAAATCATTAGGTATAGACTTTGCAACCTTATCGCAGAGACTATACGGTAAATCCATTGCTCTACCCACATCTCGAATACACATCTTTGCTGCCATAGTACCAAAGGTAACTATCTGAACAACCTTCTCCTTACCATATTTTCTAACAACATAGTCAATAACCTCCTGACGTCTGTCCACGCAGAAATCAATATCTATATCGGGCATAGTAACACGTTCAGGATTAAGGAATCTCTCAAAGAGCAGGTTATATCTGGTAGGTTCTATATTAGTAATCTCAAGACAATAAGAAACTATACTTCCTGCGGCAGAACCACGTCCAGGACCAACAGCAATGCCATTATCCTTGGCATACTTAATAAAGTCCCAAACAATAAGGAAGTAATCTACGAATCCCATGTCTTTTATTGTATTAAGTTCAAAATCAAGTCTATTTTTTAGCTCATCAGTTACAGGATTATATCTTCTAGCCAATCCCTCATTACAAAGCTTGCTTAAATAGGAAAATGCATCATAACCCTCTGGAACATCATACCTTGGGACCTTCTGCTCACCAAATACAATCTCTACATTACACATATCTGCAATCTTAGAGGTATTCTCCAAGGCTTCCTTTGCATAAGGGAAAAGCTGATACATCTCCTCAGGGGACTTTAAGTAATACTGTCCTCCATCATATCTCATTCTATCTTCATCAGTAACTATCTTACCAGTCTGAATACAAAGAAGAATATCATGAGCCTCCGCATCATCAGCTGTTATGTAATGTGAGTCATTGGTAACTACCATAGGAATTCCAGTTTCCTTAGAAAGACGCATGATTCCATTGTTGACAGTTCTCTGTTCTGGAATACCATGGTCCTGCATCTCAAGGAAATAATTACCCTCACCAAAAATCTGTTGATACTTAAGAGCAGTTTCTTTTGCAGCTTCATAATTATTCTTTCTGATATTTACAGCTACCTCTCCCGCAAGACAGGCACTTAGTGCTATGATACCTTCGCTGTACTGTTCTAAAACCTCTACATCCACACGAGGCTTATAATAGTATCCCTCAGTAAATCCTCTTGATACAATTTTAGAAAGATTAGTATAACCCACATTATTTTTGGCAAGCAAAACAAGGTGATAGTATCTATCCTCACCCTTCGTAAGCTCTCTGTCGAATCTGGAGCCTGGAGCAACGTATACCTCACAACCAATAATCGGCTTAATACCTGCCTCACGTGCCGCCTTGTAAAAATCAATTGCACCATACATAACACCATGGTCTGTAATGGCAAGAGCCTTCATTCCAAGCTCCTTTGCTCTTTTTACTAATTCCTTAATCTTGGCGGAACCATCCAAAAGACTATATTCAGTATGGACATGTAAATGCGTAAAATCCATTAATCTTCCTTCTTTCTAAGCTTAAGCTTACTACGTCTAAGGGGAATAACCACCTTGTTCTTAATATATCTAAAGGTATAATCCTCACCCTTATCTGCTAACATATTAAGATATAACTCCAGTGTCTTTGCTGAATCCGGGTGCAACAAAGTCTTTGCTCTTCCCTTTAGATAATAATCAAGGGGCTGTCTCTCATAATAATTTTCCTTGTTGTAAATCTTACAGGCAGCAACTCTATCACAAAACATCTCGACTATATACTCTGTTGGCATAGGCATACCAACTATTCCTTTAGACTTATCAACACTATAATCTATCCAATATTCTAAGTGGTGTTTGTTTCTTCCCTTATGGTGTAACCAAGACGTGGTGTATCCTTTATCCTCTCTCTCTGCATCGTTAGGACTTCTGTTACCCTGATAATACTTAGCACCCATAGAAAACTCAGTCCAAGAATACTTGGATAAATCATGTAATAATCCCTGTTTATAAAGACCTACCTTAAAGCAATTCTTCATAACCTCTAGCTTGTGATTATTGATAGTTTTTAAGTGTTCTAACCACTTCATTAAATCACCTCTATCTGACACATTTTCATAGCTTCAATGGCATTAAGATGGCTTGCTGGTGTAACGCCAGCCATGCACTTATCAATCACTGTAATCTTCGCCTCAGGAAGTGCAGCCTTAATGAGCATAGCATTGGAAATAACACAAATATCTGTGCAAAGACCAATAAGTTCTATGTCATCGTACTCACTATTCTTTATGTACTCCATAAGCTCTACACTGCCAAAGGTAATCTTATCAAAAATCTTCTTATCCTTTGCATATGGGGCAAGTTCTACGCATATCTGCCATCCCTCAGTATCCTTAATACAATGTGGCACAGGAAGCTTCTTACCTTCCTGAGTATCCATGTAATTATCAAAATGCGTGTCTCTTGTAAATACTATGTCACGACCTTCTAATGCGGCATCCTCTATTTTTTCTACCACTGCAGGCACTATGGCAACTGCCTCCTTAGTTCCAAGAGCTCCATCTATAAAATCTTTTTGCATATCCACAACTACAAGTAACTTCTTCATCTCTTCCTCCTACTTATCCTCACTAAAATTATCCTTAAGACCATCAGTTACAATAATTTCTCCACTTGTAAGTACAAACACAGCTTCCGCTTTGTACTTTTCTAAAAGAGGAAGGGAATTATCATATCCCATTACAAAGCAAGCTGTAGAAAGGCCATCACTTGCCAAACCATTTTCACAAACTACAGTTACAGATGCAAGTCCTGCAGAGGCAGGGTAGCCTGTAACTCTATCGAATATGTGATGATATTTTATGCCATCTTTCTCGATATACTTTTCATAATCCCCAGAGGTTGATATACACATATTGGTTCCACTGGCAAAAGAAAGATAACCTATCATATCACCCTCTTCACCAAATGGGTCTCTTATACCTATGTTCCAATCCTTGCCATTATATTTTTCTCCGTATACAAGAACGCTTCCTCCGATGGTGATAATAGCCCCATCTACCTTATCCTTTATATACTCTTCTCTTATAACATCTAAGGCATATCCTTTTCCAGTTGCTCCAAAATCAAGAAGCATATCATCCTTATTTAGGATAACTCCGCCGTTAGTTAAAGTTATATTCTCATATCCAATCTCAGGCACCATATCTACAATATCCTGAAAATCCGGTATGGAAAATGTATCAGCTGTGGCATCCTCTATACCCCAAAGATTGGCCAATGGTCTTATGGTTATATCCAAAGCACCGTCACTATCCTTACATATCTTGTAGGACATAGAAAGAATCTCATTTAGCTCGTCACTTATGGCAAACTTCTCTCCTGTTTTGTAATTATTGTTTAAGTCATAAAGCTGACTTTCCTCCACTCTCCATGATATAAGATTGTCTGAAATATCATTTATTCTTGTAACAATATCTCCGGCATAGGCTTCCTCATCTTCAACACCATAAAGCTTGATAGTCACTGAGGTTCCCATAGCAAAATCATATATGGTCTCTGCATCCTTTATCTCTTCTGGTTTCATTTTTTTAGTAATAACAATAAAAAGTCCCAGCAATCCAAGTGCAAGTATAAGCATTTTAAGTAATGTTTTTATCTTCTTGTTCATAGCTTTAATTTAATATCTCTCCATTTGATTCTATAAGTTTTTTGTACCAGTAACCAGACTCTTTTATGGTTCTTTCTTGGGTAATGTAGTTTACATAAATAAGACCAAATCTCTTATCATATCCATATGCCCACTCATAATTATCCATAACGGACCAGTACATATAGCCCATAACTGGTACGCCTTCATCTGCTGCATCCATAAGACGTTTTACATATCTTGCGATATAGTCCTCTCGGTTAGGGTCACACACCTTACCATTGCGATTAACCCAATCGTTATCTGCCATACCATTTTCAGTAATGAAAACTGGCTTTTTATATCTCTCATACCAAAACTTAGCAGCCCAGTACATAACATCTTCAGACACAACCCAATCCATAGCAGTTTTAGGTATACCTATATATTCGTTAGTAGCATAGGTGTGTGGATATCTTATCTTCTCGCTATAATAGATATTCACTCCATAAAAATCTAGTGGTTCAGATATAATCTCCATATCCTCTTTTGAAGGGTTAATCATATCCTCTCCAAATATCTCATAAGCTTCCTCTGGATACTTCCCGAAGAAAACCGGGTCTGACCACCAGGTTGAAGAGAAAAATAATGAATTCTTCATGCTCATAGATTTTTCTCTTGCCTCATCTATAGCCTCTTTTGAATCATTTTCCGGTACATACACAGGACCAGTTGGAGTAAATCCAACAATTGGTTTTTCTTTTGCATATTTTCTTATACATCTCACTGCTCTACCATGAGCTAGCAAGATATTATGGGACATAAGCACCAAGTCCTTATTCGGTAACTGTAAAAATGGTGCATGATGACCGCCCCAATAACCACAACCTATTATGCACTGAGGTTCATTTATAGTCATCCAATACTTTACTCTATCAGATAAGGCATCAATCACCACCTTAGTGTACTCTTCAAACCAGAGAGGTGACTCATCATTCATCCATCCGCCTTTGCGATAAAGCTCATATGGCAAATCCCAATGATAAAGTGTAATAAGGGGTTCTATGCCTGCTGCAAGCAACTCATCCACCAGATTTGAATAAAACTCAAGTCCTTTTTCATTAACTCGTCCAACACCTTCTGGCAATACTCTTGCCCAGCTTATGGAAAATCTATAATACTTAAGTCCTAACTCTTTGAATAACTTGATATCTTCCTTGTATCGATGATAATGGTCACAAGCTACATCTCCTGTTTCAGTGTAGTGAACATGTCCAGGAACTCTACTATATACATCCCATATATTAAGTCCTTTTCCATCTTCCTTATATGCACCCTCTATCTGATATGCCGCAGAAGCTGCTCCCCATATAAAATCCTTCGAAAAACCCATACAAACCTCCTAACTAGTGATGATATCCTTCCATACGTTTTGTAAAATCGTCCATTTTTATCTTAAGCTTCTTGTAATCTTTGTCGCTAAGCTCTCCTGAAGTATTAAGCTCTTCCAGTCTAGCCGCAGCCTTTTTTCTTGCACCTATGGCAAGATCCTTGTAATTATTTTCCAGATTAATCTGTATATCGTTAAATATCTCTTCTATCTCTTTTTTTGCTTTTTTTGATTTTGAGTTAAACATATCGTCACCTCATCTATTATACACGAAGACATTATAAAATATCCCAATTACCATATAGCTACAATCCATATAATTATACCACGCAAACCATTGCAACGAAACAAATAATTTGATAAAATTAGAAAGATTTTTAGACTAAGGAGAATAGCTATGATTTTAGCCTGTCAAAACATAAGTAAGGCATTTGGAGTTGACCAAATTCTAAAAGATATATCATTTCACATAGAGGATAAAGAAAAGATTGCCATTGTGGGTATAAATGGCTCCGGAAAAACCACTCTGCTCAAGATTATTATGGGGGAGGAGACTCCTGACGAAGGACAAATAGTTATTGGCAAAGATACCACAATAGGATATCTTTCTCAGCATCAGGACATTTCTTTCGACAATACTGTATATGCTGAGATGCTTGCCACAAAGAAACATATCATAGATATGGAGGCAAATATCAGGCAATTAGAGCTTGATATGAAAAGTGCAAAGGGTGAAGAATTAGAGAAAATCCTAGAGACATATAATCGTCTATCAAGCACCTATGACCGTGAAAATGGTTATGCTTACGAAAGTGAAATAACAGGTGTACTAAAAGGTCTTGGTTTTGACAAAAGCGATTACGACAGACATATAAACACCCTTTCCGGTGGTCAGAAGATGCGTATTGCTCTCGGAAGACTCCTTCTTACCAGACCTGACATTATAATACTTGATGAGCCTACAAACCACCTTGATATGAATTCCATCACTTGGCTAGAAGGATTTCTTTCTGCATACTCTGGCAGCGTTATTATCGTGAGCCATGATAGATACTTTATCGATAAGATTGCCACAAAAGTTGTGGAGATAGATAACACGAAAGGCATAGTATACCACGGCAACTACACCTACTATTCAAAAAAGCGCGGAGAAATCCGCGCCAGCCAGATGAAGGCATATCTCAATCAACAGGCGGAGATTAAACACCAGGAAGCAGTTATAACAAAGCTTAAGCAGTTCAACAGAGAAAAGTCTATCAAGCGAGCTGAAAGTCGTGAGAAGATGCTTGATAAAATTGAAGTTCTGGAAAAACCAACAGAGGTTGCCTCAGAGATGAGACTTAGTCTCACACCATCTGTGGAAAGTGGTAACGACGTCCTTACAATCACCGATTTATCCAAGAGTTTTGGGCAAAATACACTTTTTTCTAACCTTGATTTAGAAGTAAAACGAGGAGAACATGTGGCTCTTATCGGTGGTAATGGGACGGGAAAAACTACAATTTTAAAGATAATAAACAGACTTGTCTCAAAAGACTTAGGAACAGTTTCTTTGGGTTCACGAGTAAAGATTGGATACTATGACCAGGAACATCAGGTACTTTCTCTTCACAAGACTATATTTGAGGAGATTTCTGATTCCTATCCAGATTTAAACAACACAAAAATCAGAAATGTACTTGCTGCATTTTTATTTACCGGGGAAGATGTATTCAAAAAGATTGGAGATTTATCCGGTGGAGAACGTGGACGAGTATCCCTTGCCAAGCTTATGCTTTCTCCAGCTAACTTTCTAATTCTGGATGAGCCTACTAACCACTTGGACATTCAGTCCAAGGAAATCTTAGAGGAAGCCATAAGAAATTATACTGGTACTGTTCTTTTTGTAAGTCATGACCGATACTTTATCAATTCTGTCTCAACTAGAATTGTAGAGCTAAAAGATAAGAAACTATACAACTTTATAGGAAACTACGATTACTACGAAAGCCATAAGGATAACGTATATGGCGTTACTGACAGAAATGCTAATCCATTTACCAGCGTAAGTGGTGATTCTACCATGACTGACAATAGTATTTCTACAGCTAATGATTCGGCACAAGCAAGTAACAGTTCTACAGCTGGCGTTACTACATCAAAAGAAGATTATCTAAAAAACAAAGAAGAACAAGCCCGCCTCAGAAAGAAGGCAAATGAATTAAAGAAAACCGAGGCAAGAATCGCTGAGGTTGAAGCCCTAATTGAAAAACTTAATGAAGAAATAAATGACCCAGCCAATGCAACTAACTCCTTTAAACTAGGAGAACTAGCCACCAAGCTGGAAGAATACGACACTGAGCTTATGGAACTATATGAAAGGTTTTATGAGTTGGAGGGGTAGTAATGACTACCCCTCTTTTTTTAGAAAAAACTTATCTTTCACATTTTTCATAATCATCATCTTCATTACATTTCCAGTTCTTCCTCCATAACATCAGCATCAAGCTTAGAATAATATGTATCAAGTTCAAAATTTCTTCCCAATATAGGTTTCTGTCCTCGTCTTATTAACCAATTCATTCCTATAGGCATATAAAGTACCTCTTCTATTGGAACATTACATCTTCTTGCTATTGAATTTGCTGTACATAAATCATTTCCCCCAAGATATACATAATTATCGCAATTTCCTATAACAATATTTCCCTGTCTCGGATAACAAGCATCAAGTTGCTGTTCTGATTGAAGCATAATCATTGCAGATATACCCCTAGATCTAAATGCTGATATCTTCTTAGGAAAATCATCTATAACACAATTTGTAGCAAAATCATCAAGAATAAACCTCACATCATTTTTAAGCCTTCCTCCCGTTTTCTTATCTGCCTCAGAACAAAGCACTTCCAAACACTGTGAATAAAACATATTAGCAACACAGTCCATAGAACGTTCCATATCGCTTACAATAACAAAGACGGCGGTTTTCTTCTCCCCTATACTAGGGATATTCATCCTATCTTTAGACATCATTTTATTAAGCTCATCAAAATCCAAATCCTTAAACTTGGCATTCAAGGTTATTATTACTGACTTAAGTGTTTTACCTGCACCAACTCTAAATTTTTGATATTGACGATAAGCAAAATTATTTGGTTCCTGTCTATGCGTATCATCAAACAATAAATCCAATATAGTCTTTTCCGCAGAATCTCTCTCATTAATATTTGCCAGTCTTGTTAATTTCATTATTCCTTCAAGGGTGTGTTCCTCCTTTGGTCTATGCAAAACAAGGTAAGCAATCAATGCAATCATAAGCATTTCCGCTGCATTCTCCCAAAATGGTTCATTACTATCAGCTAAATTAATTAAAGCATTGCCCAACATATTACCAGCTTTTATAATATCCCTCTCAGTCCTTATGTAATGAAAAAAATTGTAATTAGTGGACTTTTTAGGACTAATAAGGTCTAAAACTTTAATAACATACCCCCTATCCCTAAGATAATCTGCATAATTTTTATAAAGCATTCCTTTGGGATCAGATATTATATAACTTCCTGTGGCCTGCAGAACATTTGGTATAACTAAACTTCTCGTTTTACCACTCCCTGCTGCACCTACAACCAAAACATTATTATTAACCTGAGTCTCATACGAATTCATACTATAATACTGATCTTCTCCCAGTATTAAACAGTCCTTAAACATCACAAATCCTCCCTTCTGCATCTGCACAAACACAGAATAATTTATCATCAAAACAAACCTTCAACTTCCTTGTCACATATGCCAAATTCTATACTTTGTATTGCATTCATATGATTGTCAAAACTTGTAGCCTCATCAATCTCCTCAATTGACTTACCAGTATGTTTGGCAAGGATGCCATTAATCAAGCGTCTAGTTTCTATAATTGAATCTGATATATTCTTGATACTGGTTGCTGAACCCGCCAATCCACTGGAAAGTAGTGGCTCATGAATCATAACCTTAGAATGAGGCAAAATAAATCTTCTTCCTTTTTGTCCACCCGCCAAAATAACTGCTGCCATACTGGCCGCTATACCTGTACAATATATGTTAACAGGGCACTTAATACTCTGAATAAAATCATATAATAAAAGTCCTGAGTTAACCTCTCCTCCACTGCTATTTATGTATATGTTAATCGGTGCATCACCATCATCTACCAGATACATGAGCTGTATTAGCATAGAATGGACAGATTCACTATCAATCTGCCCGTTAAGAAAAACTCTTCTCTTCATAAAATGCTTTGTCATGAGCTCAACCTGTCTTATTCCAGAGTTGTTTGAAACCTCCACCACTGGTTTCCATAAAAATCTATCCATAAAATCACCTTAGTCTTCCTTGTTAATTACAAATCTCATATTCTTTATCCCAAAGAATAATTGTCTTAGTCTCATTGTCATTTCCCTGCTCTTCGTCAGTGTATGTTCCATTCATCTCATATTCTTCTCCCCACAAAATCACTGTATTTGCGTCAGTTTCCACATTAGCATCCTGTTTTCCACATCCTACACATATCACCATCATAACCATACTCGCTGCTGTCACCATAAGCTTTAATATATTTTTCTTGTTCATAATAATTTCCTCCATCTAATAAAAAATTTTTATTTATAATTGACTTAATATTTATGTTCATCCAAGGTTTTTGTCCCTTGCGTAAATACAATATATCATATTAGTTTTCGCATTTTTTCGCATCAAAAAAGGAACCACATTATATAAATGTGACTCCTTTTTTCGCTACATCTCTATGCCATATTTCCTTAGCTTTCTCTTTGCACTAGTTATAATCTCCTGTCCCCATTCCTTAGGTTCAAGTATAACCATAGATGCACCATAGGTTCGCACCCAGTTTAAAAATGCATTCTTACCAATGACATATCCACTTACAATAATATCTCCCGTATTCAGCTCCTCAATCCTATAATCAGCCTTTTGCTGATAATAAGCTATATCACGCCTTACCTTATCCACAACTTTTCCGTTATTATGATTGTATACTTTAAGTGTAACCTCTGCATCTCCTGAAGATGAATCCATTCCCCATATATACGGAAGTGTAGCAAGTGGTGTCAAGTCATCTATCTTTATGTTTGACTTTTCATTTACGCAAAGTTTCTGTATCCTGTCAATTCTATATGGTGCAAGCTTACCATTTTCTACCGTAACAACATAAGACACACCATATAAACTATATCTTACAATCCTAAGAGGCTTTATGGTTTTAATTTCTCCGCTTCTCCCATATTCTATATCTATATCATTTTTATAAATAATAGCCTCTGCAATTTCTCTCTCAACAGTAATATTCCCCTCTGTCGATGTAGTATACATCGGTATAACATTATAAAAATCATTCTCATCCATATGCAATATATCATCAGAAATGTATTTGTCCTTGAGAAAATTTCTAAGAGCATTATAATCATTTGCCGAAAGCATCAAATATGCCGCATCAGATGGGATGTCAACAATAGATGATTCACCAACAAAACCGTCATCAAATGTCATATAAAATTTCACATTGTCAAATCTACCTGATGAAAAAACTCTACTTCTCTTTTCTCTATAGGATGTTAAGATTTCATGTAATTCTTCCATATCACCAGTTTTAAGCTCATAATCAGGTAACTGGTAGCAAAGTCTTAAGCTCCATTTCTGTTTAACTTTACTCTCATCATAGTAGCTTGCATCATAAAATCTAGCTAATTCAGAAATAACTTTTCTAATAGTTTCCACAGAATAATCCAATATATCAGAAATATCTTTTATTGATAATCCACCTTCATAATCAGCAAAATTATCATCATAATCTCTATTAAGAAGAAGCATAGCTACGTCCATCAATAATTCTATTGCACTGGTATAATTATTATCTTTTTTCATCCCTTATATCATAACCTTCACTCTTATATTTATCCAGTATATTCCACGCAGAATTAACCATATCTTTTTTTAGTTCCTCCGGTTCTATAACCCTACATGATGAGCCAAAGCCCCTAAGAAAACTTTTAATATCTGCCACACCATAAACACAGTCTTTATATATCAAAGTTTTTCCGTCATCACTGTAAGAAAGACTGGCAGAGGCACCCTGCTTTTTCCTAGCTTCTACATAAGTTTTTACCTTATCTTCAACATTGCTAAATCTGTCAAATTCAACCCTTATATCCACTGGTGTTCCATTCATAGATATTCCTGCCGGTCCAAGCATATATTTTACCGCACTAACATATTTTTCAGAATTATATATATCATTGTCAACATCTTCCAAGGTGTTAATCTGTTCAATTGTAGATACCATTATGTAAACCATTCCGGTACCATTTACCCTTTCAGCTACCAGATATAGACTGTTAGTACTCACGGCAAATAAAAGCATACCAACCTTGATATCCTCCGTAAAAACTTGGTTACCTTTAAGAGTTTTATACTTTACGCGTAAAGCTTTTTCCCTATAGGGATACTTTATCAGTTGGGTCTTTATCTGTTCAATAGCTTTCTCCTCATCAATTAATCGTTCACCCACGATATAATATATCTCCTGAGCATTCTTCACACCAGTCATATGAAGCTGAAGCTTTGAAAGTATTCTTTTTATCCTAGTATCCCTATCTCCATTGTATTCTTCAAGAATGTCTTTTGAGACTGTATAAAAATCATCATAACCAATATCTCCAGCCTGAGCAAGTTTAACAAAACGTGGTGCTGCGATATCCAACTGATATTTTATTACTGATTTACCACTGTCTATTACAATTCTTTCTTTAATACAGTGCGCTTCCTTTAACCTTTTAATGGCAGACTTATACCATGAGCTTTTGCTACCATACAAATATGTACCATCCTCTGACAACTCTTTACCTCTTACTTTTCTATAAAGTTCATCAGAGGCAAGCTCAAGTTTTCTGCCATTTTCATCCTGCAAAAGCAAGAGAATAAGCATATCGCCAGCTATGCCATTCATAGCTTCTGACACGTAATATATATCTCCAGTAGCTTGCTCATCATAAGTCGCCAACGTTTCTGTTTGTTCAAATATATAACACCCTTTGTTCTCACCTGAACGGGGCATAGATATAGAATAGCCCATACTATTAAGACTTTCTATATCTCCTTGAACAGTACGCTTACTGACACCATATGTATTCATAATATCATCTAAGCTAAGTACTTTATTAAATTGAAATTGTTGTAATAGCTTTAGTCTTCTTTCTTGTACCTTTGACATTATTTATCCTCGTTTGTTGATTATTCTAATAATCAAAGCTATGTAAAAAATCTTCTTTGCTATCAAATAATAGGTTAAATATGGTCATATCATATACAATAGGTCGTATTTCTTCAAAAGCCTTTAACGCGTCCATTATTTTTATATAATTAATATCTGATTGAATAAAGTGCTTAAGTTCTTCGCTCACTCTCAGTCTATCAAGCAACTCATTTTGTAGAATAAAAAAATAATTATTTTTATTGTAGCTAGTTTTATTTAACCTATTATCAAACCATATCCATTTACGTATATTTTGAGAATAATTACAATAAGTATTAAAAATTTCAGAATAAAGGTACATTAAATAAATCTCGAAAAATTTTATCCATTCATCACTATACTCTATCACTTCATTTTCTACACACTTGTTATATGTTCTGATATAATTCATAATTATATTTTTTTTATTTCCCTCTGTATTTCCTTTGTATATTTTTGTGTAAAATAACTTAGCAGCGGATGGTAAATCAAGCACCTCTTCCTTGCAATGCAAATTCACCTTATCAAGTTCTAAACTTAGATCCTTTTCACTAGGTTTCGGATAAAAAATTACTCTAATATCATGCTTATCTTTCAACTGTCCGTTTATAAAGCAAGCGAATTCCTTTGATAAATTTTCTTTCTTAATCCAAAACAATTTTCTGGATGGATTCCAAAAATTAGGTGAAATAAAATAGCAATCACTTTTTTCAAAATACAAGTTATCTTTTAAATTTATGTTCCCCAAAAAGCTCGTTCCTATTTCAAAGCACTCATATACATTTTCTATAGGCACAAAACCTCTGACGTCAGAATTAAGGTAAATATACTGTAAATATTTTCTATATTCTTCATCACAATATTTAAACACATCACATATTACACTATGATTCTTAGATGTCCTTCTTATTATTTTCACATATTCATTATGCGAATAAAGGTTATGACCTGTTTTTTCAAAACTCTTCAAATAATAATATGCTGACAATATATCTCCTGACAGCAATAAGGCATGAATTTTATTATATATATGCTCACTAAAAGCTTCTGGTATGGTTTCAATATCCTTCGCATATATAATATTACTATTAAAATCCACACTTGCAATTCTGAACCTAACTTCTCGCATCTCTTCAGGTTTTTCTTTTATATCATTTTGTGATTCATATATTTTAATTGTATATTTTTTATCCAATTCATAATCTTTAGAAGCTCTTAAAAAATTTATATCCCCACGAGTGGTAATTTGTCCTAAAAACCAAAATTCCCTTAAATTATCGAGATAATTTATTAATAACTCTTCCAAATTAACAAAAAAGCGTAGATATGTATTCATAACAATATATATTATATCGCTTTTCTTGTCATATCGTTTGCATATATAATTATACTCCTGTTTCCAATCAGATTTACGAACTTTATCTACCCTAATCTTGGTGTAATTCAATCGTAAATTCCCATTTTGAAAACAATTAAAGTATGAAACCATCCATAAAAATGATTTTACATCGCCCTCTTTTTTACACAACATCTGAAAAACATCTTGTATATTATAATCTAAAATACCGTTTACAATACCACCATCGATGTATTCATCAGTCGCATCAAAGTATAATTCACCAGCCTTGATTTTATTTTTAATGAAAGTTAATATTTCTTCTATATTTGCATCAATACCACCAACTTCCCTAATCTTTAAAAGACATTGGTGGACAACGCAAAACACACTAGAAGAACTATTCAACTCAAGTATATGCTTAAGTTCATCTAATGATGGGATTTCTTGTTTGTATTTCGCGATAAAATAAAAATCTAACGCTCTAACTGTAGCATTACTAAATGTTTTTTCCAAGAACTCCTCTTTACTCACATCAAGATACTCATAAGTTTTATACATGTCTGGTCCATCAATAACAGTTGCACCTTCGAGAATTTTTATCAATGCATGTAAAGATATATATTTTTCTTTTTCAAAATACCATTTTAATAATTCAAGTATATGTTCTTTCTTTTTACTCCAAAACAGCCCTATACTTTGATTATTCAATTTTATCGCACGTATGCATTTTCCACTATAATAATCATCTAATTCCTTGGATGCACTAAAAACAAACAAAATCACATCATATACATATTCCGCTAAAAATGAGTCAAATTCACACTCATGTACAACCTTATAAATATACTTTCCCACATTTTGGTTTTTCAAGAAAAAATCTTTACACCCATCAAACTCTCCAATAGTATATAATGCAATAATTGCATCACATACTTTATTAAATTCATTCGATTTAAGACTCTCATCAATTTTAGTGCGAATTGTGTTATCTGCTATATCAAATATCTTTTCCTTTAGAATTGTTTTATTTTCATCACCCCAAAGAGCATATACATTTTTTATTTTTATATATTCTTTGCACCCTAAAAAAAGATTAGATTTTATAACAAATCTTAACACTATTAAAACTGCATCAAAATCTGTGAAATTAAGCGTAATATCTCTAATAAACAAATGTAAATCTTCTACATTGTTTTCTTTACAATACCCAAGAATTACATTTTTCATAACTTAATTTCCTCCTTTAATCTAACTCCAATTCTTTTATAGCCAACTCTCTGGATTCTTGTGCGACATTTTTTGCATTCAACTGTTTCATATACTCTGCGTAAATATCATTTATATATATGCTATCATCTACATGATACAAAAATCCCAGCTGTTCAAACAGTTGCAAAATTTTGTCTGATGAATAAAACTCAAATTTTAATCCATTTTCTACTGTTACATTTTTTAAAGTAGCAGCTACGGTTTCAAAATCAATAAAATTGTTATTTGGTTTTAGTTTCTTGCCCAATTCTTTCAAATAAAGTCTTATCCATTCAAAAACAGCTGCACTTTCTCCTTTTGCCTGTTCTCTTTTTAATAACGCTTTAACAAACATATCCATTAGTTCGTATTTTGATTTTGGAAGTTCCTTATCCTCCTTTTCACGTAACTCATCCGCCATGCTACAAAAAACAGAAAGATAAAATGGCTTACACAATAATTCATTAAAAGTTCTTTGTTCTTCTGGATTATAACTTTTAGCTATAATTTTAAGCCTATCAAAAAAAGTCTCTTCCCCATTTATTCTAAAAAACTCCATTTTAATTAGCTCAGTAAGTTCTGATAATTTATAATACTGAATTTTATCGTCTACAGTTACAGCACCCCTAGAATATCGTTCTGTCATGAGATAATAGCAATTCTTACCTTCAGAATCACTCATTCTATAATCATTAAGTTTTGTAATAAATAGGGTTTTCTTCATTGTGTTTTTTATTATTTCATTAAGACCATCAATTAAAAAAATAACCTGATACTTATTAACCAAATATTCTAATATCTTATCTTCCTCGTATATATACTCTGGTTTATATTCTTCTAAAAATTTATTAATTTTTTTAATAATTACATCTTTGAATAAATATGTAGAATCTTTCAAATCTCCGTAAACATCATTGCAATATATTATAATTGGCAAAACTTCAGGTTTGCCCTCTTTTATGTCTTTGCCCTCTTTTATGTCTTTGCCCTCTTTTATGTCTTTCATAAGAATATAATTGATATACTCAAGCATCTTTGTTTTTCCCATTCCCGCTTCAGCTATCAACTTAACGCTTGGTGTTTCAGCAAAATTAATTTGAGTCATTATTGTATCTGCGGTTCCCTTGATTATATCACCTATATTTCCGTCATTCTCGTTTGGATTTTGAGTGTTTTCATACTCTATTTGAACATATTTAAAGTTATCCTCCTCATATTTATTTATAGATACTTCTATATACTTTGCAACAACTGCCTCATACTCATCTGAGCGATTTGTTATCTTTTCGCTCAGCTTATTCCGTAAAGCATCTTGATGTATCTTCACTGCCCATAATTCTGTGAAAAGAGATTTCCAGATTATCTCAGATATAGTTTGTGGCTGATTTATTTTTGCATCATGTGCTATTGTATTCCGATAATTAACAACTGATTCAAAGATTGCTTCTTTTCCCGTTTTTTCACTTCTCGTATAAAAACTTTTATCAACAAGCTGAACAGGCTTTAATAGTGATTTAAGTCCGTTATGCTGTTCTGCTCTATAATTTTCAAGAGCATTATAATCTATCATATATAGCATTTTCTTCAATAATGCCTCAACCGTGTAGTTAACACTTTTATATTCACTCAAATGTAAATCTGTGATATCAATTAGATTTTGATATTTTTGACCTAAGGCACTGAATTCATCTGGTCCATCTTCATCAAGCACGTACACGTATAACTCTATCATTTCATCAGTTATCTCTCCGTTACATTTTTTAAACCAACCACTAAGAGGTTTCCATATCCAGCTATTTCTCAATTTTCTGTTTAATTCCTCTGCTTTTACCTTAATCTTTTTCGTATTCATCCTTAGAGTCTCCTTATACTTTGTTCATTTCTAGTGTCTATTTAAACAATTATATCATTTTATATTTATTACCGTCAACATCACTACTTACCCATGAATGTGTTACCACTTTGTGGGTGGTATTTCCTTCTATAATTTAGAGCTATCTATAATCAATATTATACACGGTTGTATTTCACATGTGTATAATTATCTTTCCAAACTGCGTAACAAATCAGCGTATGGACCATTATACTTAATCATTGGCATAGTTGCCTGTATAAGTTCCATCCACTTATTTCCTTTTCCAACCTTTTCTTTTATCTTATCGGCACTAAGTACTTTATCCATGCTTAAATCTATCTCGTCTGGTATCAGTATCTTACCGTCTGCCTTCTCAATAATTCTGTCTAAATCTCCATTTTCTTTCATATATATTAACTTTGCCAGGTTATTGGCTCCGTTAATACTCCATCTCATCTTACGACCTTTCATCCTCATACACACGAGGCTACAGTTCTGATTTTCCTGAACTCCCATATTCTTATATGTTATTCCTTCAGGAGCTTCAGGAACTATGCCTGCCTGTAACTGCCATGGCAATAAGCCATCATAATTATTAAACAAATAGTTAAATAAGTTTTTTGCTTTTTTCACATCTGACTCATTGGTTCCATCATCGATGCTATTTATATATGTTTTAATAACCTCCAACATCTCATCAATCTTATTATCATGTAACCTCTCGAATATCATTCTCTGAATGTGCTTATTACTTATGCATCTTGTTATTTCTTGTTTAATGTGGAAACGGTCTAACTGAAATATTCTGTCTGGCTCATATGTGTTCTTTATCCAGGATGCTCCATCCCCATTAACAACTCTTAATTCCGTTACGGATGTATCATAAACGCTCTGAATCAGAGCTTCTGTTTTCTGATTAAATATATCTGCCTTTTCCATACCGGCAAATACCTTCTTGTTATGTAGTCTCTTTCCATCACATACCCAGCCATCATATATGGTTGATAGCTTAAGTTCCTTTGATGGTGCTTTCTTCTTATCCTTCTGAATATGCAGATGCACCCCATCTGCCTCCATGAATATAACCTTTGCTTCCTCTGTTCCGGAAGTTTCATCTTTCTTCATATCTCTAAGCAGTTCCTTTTCTTCGGCTTGTATTACATCTCCAATCTGTTGAACCACATTCCAAGCTCCGTGACTGCTTATACTCTGTCCTGTAGTTTTTGATATGGTGGATGCAGCCTTTCTATACGACATATCAATAGATGCTTCAGCTATTCTCTTTGCCAAATTAGATGAGATACTTCCAATACGTTCCATCTGCATATTATCATCCAATAAATAAACATATCTTTGTTCTTCACGATCATAATACATTCTTCTGGCATACTCTACCTCTCCGTATACCGTCTTAATGGTTACCATCCTAGTCTGCTTTGAGATATATCTTTTTCTGTCTCTATTCTTCATAAGGTGTTCATCTAATTGTTGCAAAAGATATATGGTAATCTCTTTCCCCATATCACAAATAAACGAAAAAATCTTTTTTTCCAATTCCTCAAAACTTATCTCTAATAGCTCTTTTACCTCAATCATATTTATCCTCCTGTAAATATACTCTATATTATAGTATGAAATTTTTTACAGAAGTCGGAATTTTAATTATAGTCCATCGCAGCTCCCAGGTTCATCCCTCCCTGAGACATATGTCACCCGACATCGGCATCCCAGCCGCCGGTGCTGTTTTCCACCGGAAGTATCATTATCCTCTAAATATGGTTCTTTCTCAGTCAACCCACTAATTTTTTCAGTGGCCCCATAACCTCCATTACCGCATCTTACACGTTAGAATTTGTGCTACGCTCCTATTTATAGATTTGTAAAAAAATATTATGTGTGTTATATTTCTAACACAACTTAATATTAAATAGGAATTAGCGTGTGCTAGGAGTGATTCATGTACTGCTGTGACCTATTTAGTTATCAATGAACAAGTACCAGCCTATACCAATTGCAGCTGGTACTTATTATTTTATAAACATTATAAAAAAATGCAAATGTACAAATCACTTTTTATCGGGTGGTTTGTATTTTTTTATTTAAATCTTAACTTTTTTTAATTAACGCAGGGGGCTTGGGGTCTCCCCAACAAGAGGGGTTTTTGTTCGTTGTGTTTTACACAATGAACATAAAACCCATGCTTGCTACTTTTTTTCACTTCTCGGCTCATCCTGTTCTTCAGACTCCACCTAAACGGCGAACCAACCGAATAAGAAAATCGCCTTGCGTATCATCATAAATAAAAAAAATAATCCCGGTATTTCTACCGGGACTATAAAAATTATCTTTCAATATCTATAGCATCAAGCTCACGAACTATTTTTTTATCATTAAACATAAACTTATATCTATCAAGATTAAACAATATTATCTCCTGAAGCTCGGATGATTCATTTTTGATAGCTCTGGTAATACCATCATAATCTAATGATATTTCCACATCTTGAAAATACATTGCCTGTTCTTCAAAGGATGCCGAAAACGGCTGCGGTGTCATTTTCTTTATTTTTTCGGCCAAGCTCATATTATCAGTAAATACATGCTGCATGCTGAAATATGAAGCTCCATAATCAAATAGAGGTGCCTCTTTGTATCCATCATTAGTCTTAATTATGGCCAGATTATTAAAATGTCTATCAACATCATAAGTAAGCATGTCTATCTTTAATACTTTGCCCAAATAATTATGTATATCAAGTCCTGTAAATTCATTAACAAAATCCATTACATACTCGATTCTATCGGATAACAGTACATAAGAGTTGATTTTATTTTTTAAATCGCCACCATACGTAAGATTATACAATCTGGATAGCGTAATTAAACTTTCTCCCTCATTAAGAAAATTCTTACTCCTGCACCCTGGCACACCATTAATTATACACTCTTCATAGGATGCATAATTACCAATGTCAGAATTATCAAGAATCTTGGTAACTAAATACTCGCTCTTTCCCTCATATCCCTTATTGTTCTGCTTATACCAATAATTATCTTTAAAAAACTTATTGGTCATACCAAGACTTCCATAGCCTATTTGTCTTCGATAGATTTCCTCAATATTATATTCTTTAATCACGAACTTTCACCTCATCCCACGATACATTTTCATCCGGGAACTTAAACCATAAAAAGTCCTCCCACATCACACCATGAGTTCGTTTTACTATGTCCCAAGGATTATACTCTTCCAGTTCCAGCTCATCTAAATAATCCTGCAGCTGCGTACGTTGCTTTGGCATACATCTTGATTCGATGAAGTCGTACATCTGCTCAACTGATGGATTTTCAAAAAGAAACGGAACCTTAGGTATCTCATCCGTGTACTTAACATATGTCACTGCAGTTCTATCTGCAGATATGACTACATCCGCAGTC
>JAGBBM010000013.1 GCA_017938485.1 Lachnospiraceae bacterium | reverse complement strand
GGGCTAAGAACTGCCTGAAGTGCAGCAGTTGTACCAAAGAGCACTGTAATAGTTGATACAACACTTTCCTTTGCCATAAATCCAGCTACTAAGGCTGTAACTATTCTCCAATCACCAAAGCCTAATGGCTTAAATATAGGAGCTACCACCCCAGCCACTACTGCAAGGATACTATCCTTTGAATTCTCCACCATATTCATATGTATGTCAAAGGTCTGGAGGAACCAGATTACTATAGTTGCTATAAATATAACTGTAAAGGCTCTCTGCAAGAAATCCTTTGCCTTTTCCCAGAGAAGCTGGGCTACATTTTTCACTCCCGGCATACGATAATTTGGAAGCTCCATAACAAATGGTACCGCTTCTCCCTTAAACATACTGCCCTTATATATAAGCGCTACAAGTATGCCCACCAAAATACCTATCAAATAAAGTCCTATCATTACTGCTGCCCCATGCTTTGGGAAGAAAGCAGCTACAAAGAAAGCATATATAGGTAGCTTTGCAGAACAGCTCATAAATGGAGTGAGAAGTATGGTCATCTTACGGTCACGCTCTGAAGGAAGGGTACGACTTGCCATAACTCCCGGCACTGTACAACCAAAACCTATGAGCATAGGCACGATACTTCTTCCGGAAAGACCAATCTTTCTAAGAAGCTTGTCCATTACAAAGGCAACTCTTGCCATGTATCCTGTATCCTCAAGAAGGGATAGGAAGAAGAACAAGGTTATGATTATAGGCAGGAAACTTAGCACGCTTCCCACACCGTTAAATATTCCGTCAATAACAAGGGAATGTAACACAGGATTTACGCCCCAGGAAGTAAGGGCACTATCCATCACCTGAGTAAGCTTTTCCACCAGAGTTTCTAATATTCCCTGCAATCCGGCTCCTATCACATTAAATGTAAGCCAGAATATAAGCCCCATTATACCTATAAAAGCCGGTATGGCTGTGTATTTGCCAGTAAGGAACTTATCTATTCTTCTACTTCTTATGCGTTCCTTGCTTTCCTTTGGCTTTACAACGGTTTTATCAACCAGATTATATATGAAGTCGTAACGCATATCCGCTATGGCTGCCATAGCATCCATACCGCTTTCCTCTTCCATCTGGCATATAATATGCTCAAGCATCTCTTTTTCATTTTGTTTAAGTTCAAGGGCTTCAAGAACCAGCTTGTCCCCTTCCACTAGCTTAGTGGCTGCAAATCTTATAGGAATCCCTGCTCTTTTCGCGTGATCCTCGATAAGATGCATAATCCCATGTAAGCATCTATGTACCGCTCCATTTTTAGAGTCCTTATCACAAAAATCAGTACGACCTGGTTTTTCCTGATACTTTGCCACATGAAGGGCGTGGTTTATTAGCTCGTCTACTCCCTCATTCTTAGAGGCGGATATAGGTATAACCGGAATACCAAGACATTCCTCCATCTCATTTATCCTAACTGAGCCTCCGTTACCTCTTACCTCATCCATCATGTTAAGAGCCAGAACCATAGGTATATCAAGTTCCATAAGCTGCATAGTAAGATACAAGTTTCTCTCTATGTTTGTAGCATCTACGATATTGATAATGCCCTTTGGCTTATCCTTTAGTATAAACTCTCTGGTTACAATCTCCTCATCGCTGTAAGGAGACATAGAATATATACCCGGAAGGTCAGTTATCTCAGTATCTGAGTAGCCCTTAATCTGTCCGCTTTTTCTATCTACAGTAACTCCTGGGAAATTACCTACATGCTGATTAGCTCCAGTGAGCTGGTTAAAGAGTGTAGTCTTACCACAGTTTTGATTACCAGCTAGAGCAAAGGTAATAGTGCTTCCCTCTGGCAAAGGATTCTCATCCGCCTTGGCATGGTACCTTCCTCCCTCACCAAAACCGGGATGATGCACGCTTTTAGATGCTTTACCACTCTTCTTGCCACCATCTAAAACTGCGGTGGCAGCCTCTTCCTTTGTATCTATCGCTTCTACCTTGTGAGCCTCAATCTTTTCCGCATCTGCCAGTCTAAGAGTAAGCTCATAGCCATGAATTCGAAACTCTATAGGGTCTCCCATAGGTGCAAACTTTACAAGACTTATCCTTGCCCCGGGAATAATACCCATATCAAGAAAGTGCTGTCTTAGGGCACCCTCTCCACCAACCACATCTATTACAGCTGTTTCTCCTATATTAAGTTCATTTAATGTGATACTGTTTTCCATTATCTTATCTGCCTTTTTCTTTTGTGAAAATAATTTAGCCTACCAACCACTTATACTTTGCCACACTGTAAAGCGGAACAAGTGGTAAAAGAATTGGTGTCTTCTTGACATATGCCTGATACTCAGGGTCATCACCATAGTTTCTATTCTGACGAAGCTCAAGTCTTCTCGCCCCGCCAAACATTATGTAAACTATACAGATATATCCAAATGCTGCAGCTACCCATTGCCAAACACTTCCATATATATTGATTCCTGATACAAATACACCAGTCCAGAAAAGCACTTCACCAAGATAATTCGGACATCTTACAATCTTATAAAGTCCTCTGTCGCAGAAACGATTTGGATTCTCCTTCTTTGCCTTGCTCTTTTGAAGATCCGCTGCTGACTCAAGGATTATTCCAAGTGCCATAATAATTACACCTACCATAACCACTGCATCTGATTTAACACAAAAAGCATCCTTCCAATGGTTTACAAATTCCACTCCATCAGCAACAGCAGTTCCAGCATCCCTTGCCTCAATCTGGGCATCATTAAACATAATTCTGAACAAAAGTGGTGAAACCTGAAGTGCATAAAGAAGTGCACAGCTAATCCAGATACTAAGTTTAGCTACCATCTTCATAGAAGAACCATCCTTAATCTCCTTCTTCATTGTATCTCTATATGAAGCACTTTTTATCTCTCTAATAAGGAGGTATCCTCCCAGTCTGCATCCATAAACAAGGAATAAAACACTCATTAGTGTTGTTCCAAGATTTCCCCCATAACCAAAACCACTCATAATAAACATAGCCACACCCATGGCTGCTACTGAAAATCCATAACCTAGGGATATAAAGTACACGTACTTGTAAAATCCCACACTACTTACCACAAGGGCAATAACCATTAAAATAACAAAGCCTAAACCAAACGATTCTGTAAAACCCATATTTCTGTCCTCCTTAAAATGCTATATTATTTCATCCCCTACATTTTATAACACAACAAACTAAAAAAATAGACCTAAAATATATTTATTAAAAAACATCAATTTATGGCTTCTTTATATTTTTCTATAAATTGACTATATAATTTTATAATGGTAAAATAATATATGAAATTTATAAACTATTAAAGGAGGTATTCATATGGAAAATATATATTGTGAATGTTGCGGAAATATGATGGATAGCAATTCTAACTTTTGTCCAGTATGCGGTGCACAACGACAGGTTGAAAATATTGCACAAGATAATAGCATATACACCAACTATGACCAAAATATGTATATGCAAAATATGTACATGCAAAATGCGCCCAACCAGAATACATACACACAAAACATACAAAACCCGAATATTAACAATCAGTATTCATATAATCAACCGACTAATCAGTACTACACACCAAAAAAACCTTTTCCTGTCATTCCCGTACTAATATGTATTATAGTAATCCTTATAATTGGACTTGTTGTAGTTATTACGCAAAGAGATTCAAATGATAAAAACAAAGAGCATGAGCCTTATGGTACTTCCTCATACTTACCACAAGACGATTATGATTATAATGATTCATATAATGATACGTATAATGACAATACCAACATTGACAACAATTCAACCCCTACGCCAGAAACTACTGCTACCTACACTAGTAATAACGGCTTATATAGCTGTGAAGCTGGCTGGGCAGTAGTTGAAAGAAATGGGCAGACGTACAAGGGGACAACCTCTTACAATATTGATTACTTCCGTGAAATGGACTGTGAAAATCTCTACATAAAAAACTTCTATGGTGACGAATATTTTAATTTTTCATTTTACTATAATTACTTAACATCTGGAGCATCATTTGATAGAAGTGATTTTATGAATGAAGTAAGTGGTGCCATGCTGTTAATAGACGCTTGTCCATTGCCAAGCGGATACTATAACTCATTTGTATCAACGTATGACACAGGAAATGTAAATGGTAGCAATTATATAACTAATCTCTATGCATGCATAGAACAATATGACCCAAATGGAGTTATAACTATATACTTTGAAGCAACAGTATCAAATGACACAGGCGAAACCACTTACAAAGGTTTTGCAGCCATAGATACACAGGCAACTACTTCATCAAATAATAGCTCATATGACAGCTCATATGACAACTCCTACTCAAATGACACTACCACATATCAAGCTCCTACAATCACTGAAACTTGTGCAGTTTGTTATGGCAGTGGTATGTGTTCAATCTGTGATGGTAGTGGCATTGCCTCATACACTATAGGACACCAACAAACAAGTTGTGGTTCCTGTTTCGGCAATGGCTTATGCACTTATTGTCACGGTACTGGTGTTGTATCTTATTAACTTTAACCAATTATGCCAAGATGCTCTAGCAGTATCTTGGCACCAATTATAATAAGCACCAAACCACCCACAAACTCAGCCTTAGCCTTGTATTTTGCCCCAAATATACTTCCAATCTTAACTCCTATAGCTGATAGTACAAATGTCACAACACCTATAACGCTTACCGACCACACTATAGAAACCTTTAAAAATGCAAAGGAAACTCCAACTGCAAGAGCATCAATACTAGTAGCTATGGCAAGCAAAAACATATCTTTAGCCTTCATAGATGCATCTACATCATCCTCTTCCTCAAAGGACTCCTTAATCATACATCCACCTATAATAAGCAATAAAACAAATGCAACCCAATGGTCAAATGCCACAATCTTATCTGCAAAAAGACTTCCCGCAAAATATCCTATAGCTGGCATAAGAGCCTGAAAGCCACCAAACCAAAGTCCTGCTATAACCATATGTTTTACCTTGATTTTGCCTAAAGACAAACCTTTGCAGATAGATACTGCAAAAGCATCCATTGAAAGTCCTACTGCAATCAAAAAAAGTTCTAATAATCCCATTATTTCCTCCACATGTTGTATAAATAAGAAAAACCCAAGATTAGCCCTATATAAGCTAATCTTGAGTCTCATCATTTAAAGTAATACCGGGTGGTCATCCCACCATTATGTCGATAGAACTATACACAAATACGTGTACCGACTACTCCCTCTTGATATGGAAGAATTATAGCATATTGAGAATTTTTGTCAATAAGCAACCTAATTCTGTTTCCTTAACTCATCCGTGAGAGCAATTATCTGGGGAGCAAGCTCCTTTCGCTTAGCTTCAATCACTTTTTTGTACATAGGATAGGCTAAAACCATAGGTACAATACCAACTAAGCCTACTAATATGCCTGGGATAAACATTGCACTTGAACCAACCAGACACATACTCATGCCTGCTCCGAAAATCAATAATGCCACAACACCAAATAAAAGTCCTACAACTGTTCCAGAAGATTCAACTTTTCTATCCAGCCTTCTTAAAAGCTCCATTTTGTCCTCTTCCTGTGGCATATATTTCTTTCTGATAGCCTCTATCTCCTCCTGCTGTTTTGCAGAATATGTATATTCAAATTTGGTATTATCACTCATATTATATTTCTCCTTTAATAAGCTTGTATTCTCTTCTAGTTTTTACAATTAGCCATATAGCCATAACAAATACACTAATAAATACTGCTACTCCTGTAAGAGTATTCATCAGCTGTATAAAATCCATATTTCCATCTCCAAATTCCACAAGCATAGTTGCCTGCAAAGCTTGTATGGAGGTTAAGGCACACACCATTGTAACAATCTTTCCAGCGGAAAGAATTGGTCGCTTCATATTTCTAAATTTAATCATATTAACTATAGCTGCAGTAAGAAGTATGAAAGAATAGGTTGCCTGAGCATAGATTATAAGACCAGGATAACGGTAATACTCATTCTCCCATATCATCAACATGGATATACCTGAAATTGTAATATTTAATACAAACAACAGACATCCACATATAAAGCTACTTTTTAATTCTAATAGCTTTTGTTCTCGCTTATCTGTGATTTTAGCTCTTATTCTATCCTTTCTTATAAGGCCAATTCTGATAAAGCTTAAAACAATGTAGTAAACTGCTATGGCGTCCATCCAAATAGATTTGAAATATATTCCTGCCCCCAGATAAAACAAGGCATACAATATATTACAAAAACTTCCGGCATAAAGAGTAACTGTAGCCCTAAATTCATCCTCCTCAAGGAATCTCTCACTATACTTGTTTGAATAGAGCTTGTTTTTTATTCCTTTTATCAAAGCCGGCATCCTAACTACTACAATAGCAAGGGCATAGGTAGAAAAAGGGTAACTTCCGTATACCAGCACTGGATGAACATCATCTCCTATAAAGGAGTAAATAAGCCACACTGTTGCAATTGTGACAACTATTACAAGAAGGGGTATTGGGGGAAATAACAGCTTTTTCCACCATACTTTTTTACTCTTGGCATCAATATTACTATTTTCTTCTTCCATATATTGTTCTGTATTATTTTGCATATCTAAATTTCCTAATAATCATATTCTAATATTAATTATCTACATCCAATAATACTTTAAATGTGGTTCCTTCACCCAAAACACTTTGAACCCCTATATTTCCACCAACGATATCAATAACCTTCTTCACCAAGGCAAGACCAAGACCATTACCCTTTGTTGCGTGAGAGGTATCTCCCTGATAGAACTTTTCAAACATATGCTTGCCAACCTCAGGACTTATTCCACAGCCAGTATCACTAACTTCTACGGATACTTTTTTATCAATCTTTTTTACCTTTACTGTGACTTTTCCATTTTTTTCATTGAACTTAATTGCATTAGAAAAAAGGTTATTCCACACAAGGCTAAGTAATTCCTTATCCTGACATATCATAATATCCTCATCTATGTCAGTTTCTATTTCTATATCTTTTTGCTCCCAGGCATATTCAAACCCAAGCAAACACTCACATATATGTTCAGACAGATTAAAGCTTTCCTTTTCAGGATATATCTGCTGATTCTCCAAACGATTAAGCTTTAATATATTGGTTATAAGATTGGAAAGTCTTTTTGTCTGTTCCGTAATAGCTGTGGCGTATTCCACACGTTGTTCCTCTGAGAGCATGCCACTTTGAAGCATAGTTCCATAATTCTGGATAGCTGCAAGAGGTGTTTTTAGCTCGTGAGACACGTTAGATATGAAATCTGTTCTAAGGGTCTCAACACTGCCAAGCTCTTTAGTCATATCATTTAAGCCCTTGATTATATAGTCAAACTCGTTACCACTATCCTCACCTTTAATATAGGGAATTCGCACACTGAAATCGCCGTCAACTACCTTGTCAATAGCCTCCATAATACGATTTACAGGCTTTGTAATCATTGCTCTTCTTCTAAAAAAGTCAATAGCACAAAACAAAAGAGTTAAGAGAATAATATTCCAGAAGGTAATAGGAGCTGCATCTCTTACTTCCTGCTCATCCATTTCCATATAGTTAAAAAACAAGAGGAAATTACAAGTAACCACAAAGGATACAAGCAAAAAATAAATAAAGAATCTGTTAGTTTCATGCTGTAACCACTTTATCTTACTTCTACCTATCACTTAATCACCGCCTTATAACCAAGTCCATGTACCGTAACTATCTGAAAACTGTCACACTCAGAAAATTTATCTCTAAGCTTAGTCATATATACGTCTACCACTCTAGTACTAGACTCTGTATCTGCATCCCAAAATTCTTCCATAAGCTGGGTTCTAGTAAAGGTTTTCTTCGGATAGGAAAGTAATTTGTATATCAAATTAAATTCTCTTACTGTAAGACTTACTTCCTCACCCTTTACATAGGCAGTATGCTCTTCCGCATCAAGAACCAAATCCCCTATCTCTATCTTCTTACTGGTTGCAATCTTTGCACGTCTAAGCAATGCTTCTATCCTAAGAAGAAGCTCCTCCAAATCAACAGGCTTCACCAAATAGTCATCTATGCCAGCTCTAAATCCTTTTTTCTTGGACTCAAAATCGTCTCTGGCAGTCATAAAAAGTATAGGAATCTCACTATTTATCTCCCTTACTGTCTTGGCAAATTCAAATCCATCGATGTCTGGCATCATTATGTCAGATATAATCAAATCAAACACATTGTCAAACATCTCATCATAGGCATCATTGGCATTTAAAACTCCTGTTGCCTCGTAACCATTTTTATTCAAATACATACACACTGTAAGATTCAGCGCACTGTCGTCTTCAACTAATAATATTTTGAACAAATTCATCACTCCTGTTATATTTAAATGTTAACTATATATTACCATATAAATGTTTAGGAAATGTTAAAAAAACGCCTTTCCATAAGGAAAAGCGTCATTTTATCTTATATTTATCTACTCCACATTCTTAAGTGCATCCTCCATAGGAATCTGCTTAACCTTTTTCATCTGCATAAAGGCTATTACTCCGTAAGATACAATACCTGCTACTGCAACTAACACATAATTACTAATTGGCACATAGTAGGTCATCCAACCGGAATACATAAAGAACATGAACTCCAAAAGAACTTCCATTACCAAGTCAACCAAAGGCATAGTAAGAACAAGTGATGCAATAACCACAATCGCTGTTGTAACAACATAGAGACTGTTAATCTCCTTATTCTCATAGCCCAATATCTTAATCATTGATATGCTCTGAGAGTTCTTCTCCACAACAATCTTTGAAAGAAGGAATATTATAAGCATAAACATCAAAATACCTACAACGAAGAATATACCCATCATATTTCCCATGGAATCCATAAGCTGTCTGGAAACCTTACTCATATCATCCTCAGTAATAACAGTAGCGATTAAATTATCATCTATGTCTATTATTTCCTCGTTAGAGAAATATCCATTAAAATATCCTTCATCAAACCCAAAGGTCAAATTAAGAGCATTTATATCCATAAATACAGCTATTCCTATAGAATAGTCATATACACCTTCAACCTTAAATTCGTATTCCTTATCTGCAAATTCTTCCTTCAAAGTGATAGTATCTCCAGCATCTACATCATACTTTTCCGCATATGCACTTGAGATATACACTGTATCATCTTTGAATTCTACATTAATAAAGTCACTGTCTTCTACCACACCATATATGCTTACCTGTTCGGTAAATCCTCTTGTTTCCAAAGTCTTTAAAGAATAAGCTGTGTAGTGCTCAGCACTTTCATTTTCAGTTTCAGCAGGCATTTTTAAAATATACTGATACTTAGAAAGCATATTCTCAGAAAGCTTCTCACTGTGGTTAGTCAAAAGGGCTGGAAATGCAATTCCAAATATCATAATTACATTTGCCAGGATTACACCTATAACTATAGTTATATAATTAGGCATATTCTGAAATACAACTCTAAGTCTGAATCTCTTCATAATTCCAATCTTGGTATTAAGCTTAAACGCCTTCTTTTTCTTCTTTTTGCCAAGATCACGTCGAATAAATCTAAGTGGTGAAAGCTTAAATTTGTTCACTAATATCAGTACATTGATAAGGAACATTATAATAAGCGGAATTACTGTTGTAGATACAAAGGCTTTTCCATTCCATATAATCTCATATGTAGTAAGGGAATAACTGTTATAATACATATCCGCCGCGAAATCTTCCATAACTGTATATCCCAAAACATTTCCTATGACTGCTGCAATAAAAGTAACCAGCATAGGCATTGCAAGATAATGTCTAATAAGCTCTCCCTTCGAGTAACCTGAAGCTCTCAAAGTACCAATAACTGTGGATTCCTTTGCAATAGTATTGCTGGTTGTAATAGCAAATATAAAGGCTATAATTGCAACAACCATATATAAGAATCCTCCAAATATTACCTTATCTCTACCCATATCGTTTCCAGTAAACTGAATTGCCTGATTACTGTAGGCAGGAATGTAATTTACAAGCATTGTCTTTTGCAACAAAGACTCTAGAAATTCATCAGACATCTTTTTTGCCTCTACATCATCAGCTGGGGCTTCTTCATACTTCCAAGAGTAGCTGTAATGTATATGTGCATCTCCAATGGTATTATAACCTTCCTCTGTCATTACACCTACGCCAAACTTAATGGTATCAAACATAGTATCTGTAGGACTTTGGTACAATGCACTATAATCTGTAAGAGCAACAAAGCCTGTTATCTTAAGTTCTTTCCCAGAAACTGTAATGGTATCACCGATTTCCAATTCATTTTTGTTTGCGTGAATTCTATCTATAGCAATCTCATTTTCCATTACAGGAAGCTCACCGGACATAAGGCACACCTTGTTAACCTCTTCACGGTTAATAAATATTCTAAGCGTTGTATCTAAATTAGTTTCTTCCTCAAGATAGAAATTCTCATAAAGAGTAACCCCTTCCTTTTCTATGTCACTAATTAAAGACTCCTCGGCCTTCATAGGAAGTTCAAAATTACCGTCCTCGATGTTATACTTCTCAAAGCTTTCATCGTAAGCTACAATCATACTGTTTCCAGCCACCTGAAAGCCAGACACTATAGCTATCATAAGTACTATAAAAAGAGATAATACAACGTATTTCCCTAAGTCGCTTTTTAATTCCTTTACAAATCTTTTATTAAGTGGATTCTTCATAAATATTACCCCCTACCAATCAAGATCTTCTGCTTTTATCTTTTCTTCGTTGAGGTAATTCTTACGAATAACACCATCTCTAAGCTTGACTACTCTATCTGCCATGTTCTTTATAGCATCGTTATGAGTAACCATAATTACTGTATTTCCATATTTTTTGTTTACATCCTCAATAAGCTTTAAGATATCCTTAGATGTATTAAAATCAAGAGCTCCTGTTGGCTCATCGCAAAGTAATATATCCGGATTCTTGACTATGGCACGTCCTATGGCAGTTCTTTGCTGCTGACCGCCCGAAAGCTGATTAGGAAGCTTATGTCTATGCTCATACAAGCCAAGAGTCTTAAGGATGTCATCCACATCAAGAGGATTATCACTTAAATATGCACCCACCTCAATATTCTCCTTAATGTTGAGATTAGGTATAAGATTGTACATCTGGAAAATGTATCCAAGATGCTTTCTTCTATACTTAGTAAGTGCCTTCTCATTCATATCAGCAGTTTTCTCCCCATTTATTGATATGTAACCACTGTCTGCATCATCAATTCCACCAATAATATTGAGAAGTGTGGACTTTCCAGAACCTGATGGTCCAAGAAGAACACAAATCTCCCCCTTCTCAAGCTCAAGGTCTATGCCCTTAAGAACATCAACCCTACTCTCACCTTCTCCAAAGTGCTTTTTGATTCCCCTAATTTCTAGAAACATAATTTCTACCAACCTTTCATATTTTTTCTTGAAACCCTTAAACCCAACAAAAAATGTCAGGTATGCTATTTTGCTATACCTGACATATAATTTTAAAAAAATAAAATAAGACACACGTATAGCATATAAAGCAATACATGAGTCTCGCGATTTAAAATAAGCCAGACCTTTCGGTCAGTATGTTGACTTATTACGTCCTAGGACGCTCCCTACTCCCTCATAGGAATTTCTTTTGTCAGATATTACCACTTATATTTAAGTTTTGTCAACATCTTTTTTTAAAAAAAGTAGATTTATCTAAAAAAGTGACTTGTAAATATGTTTTTGCTATGCAATAATTAGTATATATAGGTACATATGGAAGGAGGATATAATATGGAAAAAGTTGCTTATTTTGATTATTGTGCTTTTATACTTACCATAATTATATTTGCTTCCATTTTCTTTAGAAAGATGACTCACGGCAAGATTAATCGATATTTTCTTATCACTGTCTTAGTTTCATTCCTGACAATTATCTTCGACATATGGGCTATAACTTTGGATAACTTACCAAACCCTAATGTAGAAGTAAAATATATTGTTCATAGCTCATATCTTTTCTTTCACAGTTTAACAATACCAGTATATATTGCATACTTAGTAGCTATGACTGATACTTGGCACAAGCTAAGAACGAATATTATTCATGCCATTTTATTGCCACTTCCCCTTATAATCATAGTCATATTACTTATCATAAATGCATTAACTCAAAATGTTTTCTACCTAAACGAGAACTATATGTACTGCCGTG
Organism: Lachnospiraceae bacterium; assembly: GCA_017938485.1. Classification (GTDB taxonomy): domain Bacteria; phylum Bacillota; class Clostridia; order Lachnospirales; family Lachnospiraceae; genus Coprococcus_C. Next base: position 15,964 of record JAGBBM010000013.1, on the reverse strand, counting down.
GAAAGCTGTTCCCTCTTGTATACGTTGCAGGATTTATGTACGCAATCTACGGTGTATCATATATATGCTATTACAAGAAATTATTTAAGACCAGCCGATTTTGGGCTCTGATGTCCATATTTATGTTAGTCTTATTTGCAACCATATTCCAGATGATTTATCCTAAGTATCCTGTAGAAATGTTTGCAACATCTGTTGGACTTCTCTTTATTGCTATACTTATACAACGTCCGGAAGAACATATAGATGTAATCACGGGATTACACAAATTAACTGGATACACCGCTGATATAAAAAGAGGTTTTGCCAACGGCAAGCATATTCATATTATACTTATAAACATAGCAAACTTTAACTCTATAAGAGATATGCTTGGTTTTGATGAAACCAATACTCTTCTTCATAGGCTTGCCATTAAGTTTGCAGATTTAAACAAGAAAAACAAACTTAACGCAGACTTATATTACTTAGATAAAGGTCGTTTCAGATTTGTAATTGATTCTGATTACGCTAACAATATTGAGGAAATTGCTTCCATCATAAACGAAGCCTTAAAGCCAGGAATTAACATTAAGCACATGGATATTAACCTTATAGCTCATATATGTATTGGTAGATGTCCTGAAGATTTTAGTGACTATGAGTCCCTTATGTATTTTGGTGAACGTTTCTCTATTGATAATGAGTATACTGGTGAAGTTGTTTATGCAAAGGATTTATTTAAAAAGGAACAATTTGACCTCCACAATAACCTTGATAGTATAATAGAAAATGCAATTACTAACCGAAAGTTCCAAGTATACTATCAGCCAATCTATTCCATTAAGGAAAAGCGCTTTAACTCAGCTGAAGCTTTACTTAGACTTATTGATGACGACTATGGTTTCATTCCGCCGGATGTATTTATTCCTGCCGCTGAAAAAAGCGGTGCTATTCACAAGATTGGTGCATATGTACTTGATGAGGTTTGTCAGTTTATAGCCAGTGATGATTTTAATAAGCTTAACATTGATTATATTGAGATTAATCTTTCTGTTGCCCAATGTATGCACAAGGGATTACCTAAACTTGTATTGGATACATTAGAACGTTATCATGTATCACCTGATAAGATTAATCTAGAGATAACTGAGACTGCTGCTTCCTATTCTCAAAATATTATGGCAGAGAACATTGAAACCCTAAACGCCTCAGGCATTAGCTTCTCTCTTGATGATTATGGAACAGGCTACTCAAACATCCAAAGGGTTTCCACTCTTCCACTTAAGATTGTCAAGTTAGATAGAACCTTCGTCAATGTGGAGGATAATCCTAAGATGTTCATAGTCTTAGAAAATACCATCAAGATGCTTAAGGATATGGAGATGGAAATTGTAGCAGAAGGTATAGAAACAGAGCATTTGGTCAAGAAGTTCTCGGATATGAAGTGTGAATACATTCAGGGATATTATTTTTCTAAGCCAATACCTAAGAATGACTTTATTGCATTTATCACTATGCAAAACAAAAATAAGTAGAGGAAAAATCCTCTACTTATTTTTTATATAATTTCATACTGTAAAAATTCGTATTTAAGCTTAGTTCCCTTGGTTATCTCCTCTGGAAGTAAGGCTCTTGCCACTAGCTTTAATTCTGATGCCTCTATATCAGTTCTTTTTAGGTGTGCATAATCACCATCTATTTTTTCAACTTCATAATACCAGGTATCCATTTTATCCCTCCTGTCTTTTTCTCATTCTCTGCCAATTATAATACCCGTACAAATCATTTGCAAGAAACATTACAAAACAAAATACCATAGGAAGATACGATATACTCTCTATAGTTGCCATAATCCAAAGAATGATAAGAATTATATCATTGGCAGAATATCCTATGGCGTAGTAAGGACTTCTTAGATATGTAAGGTACGACGCAACAAAGCTTGTGGTTATAGATATAGTACTAACAAGAAGATTGGCATTTCCAAGCCATTCAAGGATAAAATAAAATACTACGGTAACCACAATTGCAACTATAACCATTGTATATACCTGTTTTTTTGTTATATGGTTAACTTTTACCTCTTTGGTTCCCTCATAAGGATTTCTAATCCAAGACACCACCGCCATTATAGCTATAGGCGCAGTCATACACAGATATGTTATCATTTCCCCATAATACTTAAATATAAAAGATATAATCCCATAGAATATAGCAAAAACCACAGTAAGAAGTTGACCTAACACATACCCCTTTGCCACAAATATAAGGGCTGTGACCCCAATAAGGGACGCTATTACAGTAAGTATATCCTCTCCTCCTGATATTACAAAAGACGCAAGTATAACTACTACAGAGGTTATCCATAGTCCTAGCTCAAATTTAGTTAAATCTTTAAATGGGTTTTTTAGTTTCATCTTTTCCTCCTTATTCAGTGAAAAAAGCACCCGCAGACACATCTTCTAAGACCTAACGATGTGAATACGAATGCTTTTTGCATTACACTACCCGGTGGCAATTATATCTGTATATAAATTATATTGTCTTGTTTAAAACAAGGTGATTATAGCATGTATTTTGTATGTAGACAAGGGGGATTTTATCTCATACAATTCATAACTACGCTTATCATCATCTCTTTTTCTTCTGGTTTTGATTCAGCTATCATAATTGTCAAAGCTACTAGAGTGTGGTCATCAATAAGTTTTCTTCCTTCATCAAATAATGCATTATTTTTATCAAGAAAATACAAAAACATTGTTGCTGCTATTCTCTTATTTCCATCATAGAAACTATGATTCTTAGTAACAAAATATAATAAATTAGCTGCCTTTTCCTCAAGACTATCATATATTTCCAGTCCAGCAAAGGATTGATAAATATTACCTATACTTCCTTTGAATGAATCATCTTTTTCACGTCCAAACAGCTCTGATTCACTTCCAAAGCGCATAGTTTTTATAACGTCAACACACTCATCATATGTAAGGACGTATATTGATTCATTTCCTTTAGGCCTACTCATAGTCTGATGGTCGTATGAGTCAAGTAAATCTAACGCAGTGCTATATCGTTCAATAACCGAAAGCACTTGTTTACTATCTAAAGAATTCTCTGTACGTTTCATAATTCGTATCACCTCGCCAAGTTGGTTGATACGATTATTATTTACAGCATATCCCTTTACAATGTAATTTTTCAAAACAGAATTAGCCCATTTTCTAAATTCAACACCACGTAAGGATTTTACACGATAACCAACAGATATGATTACATCTAACGTATAAAATGGAACTTGTTGCTTTACACCTTCAACACGCATTTTTTGCGTGTTGTTTTCTTTTTCTAATTCATTTTCAGAAAATACATTATTTATATGCTTTCTTATTGTTTTTTCATCCCTACCAAACAATACTGCCATTTGATTAGCAGTCAGCCACACTGTTTCATTCTCTAATGTAACATTCAAAGTTACACTTTTATCTGAAGTTTCAAACAATACAATTTCATTTTTTTCTTGCATAGTTTTCCCTCCATTCATCATAATAAAACATTATATTACAGTCTTTGCGTGTAATCAACAAAATTGTACTTGCAAAAAAAATTACCTGCAACAAATTAATGTTACAGGTAACTCTACTACAATCGAACCAAATATTACTCTGGAAAATCCATATTATAATCCCCCGTTGGTACACCTATGCTTACCTCAGCATCATATAACCAATCAGAACCACTTGGAATGCTCATCAAATTATTGATATAATTTCCATCCTCATCAAAAATGAATTCAGCCCAACCAAGATTATCTATAGGACCACCCACAAAAATAATGTGTGTCATACCACTAGGTGCTACATGGTCATATCTAAAATATGTATTTTCGCTACATTTATCAGTTACATCAATACGGATGTCATTTAAAACAAAGTAAATTCTGTCACCAGATATCTCCATGTACTTATCCTCTGCAAAAGCAGAAATATCATATGTTACTGATATGCAGTCATCTCTTTCTTCAACAATGATATTATCACCTTTGGCAGAAGTAAACATCTTCTGTATATACTCCGCTGCCTTTACAATTCCTGCCCTTGTAGTTGGTATTACCATCATCATAAACACAAGTGTAGCAACTGCCGCCACCGCAACTATTGTTCTTTTATAAAAAGTTTTTCCCTCTTTATATCTGGCAGATAATATGTTATCCAATAACTCTTCCTCATTTGATACTTCAAGCTTATCAAATGCTGATTTATATACCTCTTTCATAATTACTCCTCCTTCAACTGTTCCCTAAGCAATTCCCTTGAGCGATAAAGTCTCATGGAAACTGCCGATGTGGATATTTTTAAAAACTTTGAAATTTCTTTAAACGAGTATCCCTCATAATAATGAAGATGCACCACAATACGATATTTTAAAGGTAAATTCATTACTGCTAGAAATAACTCTGATTCCTCCTCAGTCATATACGTAAGCTGGCTTTCAGAAATACTATCAAAATCCTTTTTATTTCGCCTCCAATAGGATTTTAATAAATCCTTACAACAATTTACCGTAACCTGAGTAAGCCATGCCTTTTCTTTTTCCTTGTCCAGTTTGGGATTTTTCTCATATAACTTTAAAAATACACTCTGAACTATGTCCTCAGCATCCTGTGGTGAACAAGTGTAACTTAATGCAAGTCTATATATTTGATTGCAGTACTTATTATATAATGAAACTAACTGTTCCGTTTCCACCTATAATCACATCCTTTGTGGTATTATCTTTTTGAGTACTCATATATAAAACGATTGAATTGATTAATTTAGCACATAAAACAAAAAAGGGGAGTTTTTTACTTCCCCTTTTAAATCTTAATATTAACAATCTTCTGAAACATCTTAACCATCATACCTGTAAGAAAGGCTGCAATTATAGTTCCTTCTCTTGTTCCAACAACAGAAAAATCAAAGAATATAAGGGATAATATGATAGATAATGTCACGCAACTCACATCAAACACTATCTTCACATTTCCAAAAACTTTTTTCCATTTGTCGGCTATGGCTTTGACAAAGGCTTCACCAGAGTTCATAACAAGGTTAGCATTAACTGTCATAGCTATACCAAAGCCAAGAATTGCGGTTCCTAGTAGTACCAACCCTAAGCGTACTATGTATAATTCATTTGGAATAAAATCGCCAATCCAAACTCCTATATCAGTAAACCATCCAAAGAGGACAGATAAAGGTATCTGCAAAAGCTGAAACAGCTTAAAATCTTTCCTAAGTATAACTATCTGTCCCAATATCAATATACAATTCCAGAGGAAAAGCCAGGTTCCAAAGCTAAGCACTGGAAATTTGATACTTATAATATTGGCCACAGAAGATACTGGTGAAACTCCAAGCATTCCTCTTTTTGTTATGGCAACACCTACTCCAGATATAAATAGTCCTATTATCAGAAAGGTCATTCTAAGCATTAATTTGTTTTTACTCTTTTGTTCTATATCTTTCATTTATCTCTACCAAAACATTTTAGATGTAAAATAAGCCGTCTTTCCTATAGTGTACTTATAAAGAATCGTTCCATAAGGATTTTTCTCATTGTATAAGGAATTAGCATAAGTCTGAAGTGACATCACGCCATTTACATATTCATAAGTTCTCAAAGTCTGTTGAGCCACATAACCCACATATGTAAAAGTATGAGATTCTAAAAGAACTCTCTGAACATATATATCGCTGTTCATATTTTTACTTGCTTTTTTTCTGATAAATCTTTTAAATAACACTGTAAATATAATACAAGCAACAATAAGTCCTACAGCCAAGATTAATACTGGTATGGGTTCACTTATAGTCTCACTGCCCACTAGACCAACAAAGGCTAGAAAAGCAAACAAAAACTGTAAAAATGCAAAGCAGAAAACTCCAACCTTTTCATTCTTTTTATTAAATGCATTATTGCTATTGTACAGTGCTTCCTTTTCATTGTAGCTAAGCAGTCTAGGATATGGATCCATATAAACCGCATTTGGATGAGGTATGGTTCCATACGAAAAAGTATTTATGGCATTAGGGTCCTGTAAGTTGAGTTGACTATAAGCCGGAATCATATTTCTTGTTTCATCGCTTAAAGTCATAAGGAAGTATTCACCAGCCACAGTTCTAAGAGCCATAATTCTCATACCATATGTCACTTTACCATAATCTTTAAGGGGCATGGTAATTCTCTGAAACTTTCCTTCACTATCATAAAAATCATCTTCTATATAGATAAAATATCCGTCCTTGTAATTAACACCTATAACTGTAGCACCATTTATCTCCACCTGATTATCTTTGAATACCTTGTTCTTGTCACCTTTTGCTCCAAATTTTTTAAAAACAAACTGTGTAGCAGCAATGGTAACCGCTATAATAGCAAGCATCAGTACCTTTATGGAATGCTCTCCCTTTAATTCCAAAGATAAGGCAACAGGAATTGATATGGCAATACCAACAAAAACTCCCACCAGTACAGGCACTGCCCCATTTCCATGCTTAGCTTCAAAAGTGCTTGAGAAAATATCCTTTCGGTTATTATACAATACTTCTTTTTCATACTCATTACATTGTCTTCTCATAGTTTTATCCCCGTTATAACCCCTCTACTGACAAAGCTCCCCTGCAAGTGCCTGAATCTGAGACATACTCTCCTCATTCAATGCAGACATAATCTTGACATTGTTTGTCATATAGGTAAGATTCTTACTCTTTTCAAGCATTCCCTGCATAACCTTTGTTGCAGTTGGCGCCCAGCTACCATTTTCCATAAAAGCAACTGTACGATTACTATAGTTACGCTCTGTTAGATGATTAATGAACTCCTTCATAAATGGGAACACGTCTCCATTATATGTGGTTGTTGCAAGAACAAGCTTACTGTAACGGAAAGCATCCTCAACTGCCTCAGCCATATCGCATCTTGCAAGGTCATTTACAACCACCTTAGGACAACCCTTCTCTTCCAAGCTCTTAGCAAGCTCCATAACCGCTTTTTTGGTGTTACCATACACAGAGGTATATGCTATCATAACACCCTCTTCTTCAGGCTGATAGCTTGACCAAATATTATATAAATTAAGATAATATTCCAAATTCTCGCTTAAAACCGGACCATGAAGTGGACAGATAATCTGTATATCTAAATTAGCAGCCTTCTTAAGGAGTGTCTGTACAGGCACTCCGTATTTACCCACAATACCGATATAGTAACGTCTTGCCTCGCAAGCCCAATCCTCCTCCACATCAAGAGAACCAAACTTACCAAAACCATCTGCAGAAAAAAGCACCTTATCTGTACTGTCATAGGTAACTACAACCTCTGGCCAATGAACCATAGGCGCTGTAACAAAAGTAAGATTGTGGTTTCCCAGAGAAAGGGTATCTCCTTCACCTACTACAATCTGCTTGTCAGCAAAATCTGTACCAAAGAAATTCTTCATCATAACAAATGCTTTAGCTGATGCCACAAGCTTTGCCCCTGGATACTTATTTACAAAGTTCACGATATTGGCCGAATGGTCAGGCTCCATATGCTGAACTATAAGATAATCCGGCTTTCTGTCACCTATAGCTTCCTTAATGTTATTAAGCCACTCATCAGTAAATGCTCCATCAACTGAATCCATAATAGCAATCTTCTCATCTATAATTGCATATGAGTTGTAAGCCATACCATTTGGTACAATGTACTGTCCTTCAAACAAGTCAATCTGATGGTCATTTACACCAATATATTTTATGTCCTTAGTAATAGTCATAGTATTTACCTCTTTTCCAATATAGTTTTAAAAAAATTAAACCTAAGTTTGATTAAAAGCTCTTTGCCCAAGTAACCAAAGAACCATGATGGGTATTATCTGTTACATCCTTCATCATTCTGTCCGTTACAGGACCATTCTTTCTCATCTTTCCAATAATTACTTCCTGTAACTCTTCAATGGTCATTTCTTCGTATGGTTTGTTGAGGTTAAGAGTTTTTGCAGCTCCTACTTTATCAAGAATCTCAATATCCTCGTTTTTAGTTTCAATAACTTCTGCATCAACTACCTCTAATTTTTCTTCCACTGCTGAAGCTATAACTGGCTCAACTTTCTCTACCACAACTGGTTTTACCACTTCCTCCACCTTAGGTACTTCTACCACTGGTATATCAAGCTTTGCACTTGTTTCTGGAACCCAAATTTCACCAGAGTTTCCTGCTATTTCGGCAGATAAATTGCCTCTCGCAGATACTTTTCTACCTGACAGAGCGCCTACATATTCGCCATTTGCTGGTACATTTATAGTGTAGGGATTGTCATCGTTGTTTACCATTACTATAACACTGGAGCCCTGATAAGTTCTAGAATATGCGTACTGTCTGTTAGTAAGCATAAGCTCCTTGTAATCGCCATAGCTTAATGCCTTTACCTGCTGGCGGATGTTTCCCAATGCTGTAACAAATTTTACATACTCGTCATCTTCTGCCTTTTTAACCCAGTCATCATATATAAGTTCTGGGCGAAGAGGTTCATCTGCCGCAGCTCCATGTCCTTTTTTGCCTTCTATACCAAACTCTGAACCATAGTAAATTGATGGCACACCTGGCAATGTATATAACATAATATGAACTGGTGCAAAGCCTGCTTTACTGTTTAACTTAGTCGTAATACGCTCCACATCGTGATTATCCACGAAATTGTACAGCTTTAGTCCATCTGGTCTGCTTCCTCCCATATCATAAAGACGTTTTACTGTATGAGCAATCTCAAAGAAATTGTGGTCATTATAACCAGAGTAAAGAGCTTTGTGTAAATTATAGTTTGTTACAGAGTGAAGTGTGTCTGCATTGGCCCAGCGATTATAATCTCCATGTATTACTTCACCCATAAGCCAGAACTCAGGCTTTACCTCGTTTGCTGTGCGACGGAGAGACTTCATAAAATCAAAATCTAATACGTCAGCTGCGTCAAGACGAATTCCATCCACATCAAATTCCGAAACCCAGAAACGGATGACATCACAGATGTAATTAATGACTTCAGGATTCTTCTGATTTAATTTGGCAAGCAAATCATAGCCACCCCAGTTTTCATAGCCGAAACCATCGTTGAAGGAATTATTCCCCCAGAAATTTACATTACAATACCAATCCTTATATCTAGAGTTTTCCCTGTTTGCTTTAATATCCTTAAATGCAAAGAAATCACGTCCTGTATGGTTAAATACTCCATCGAATATTACTTTAACTTCCTGCTTGTGGCACTCTGCCACAAAATTCTTCAATGTATCATTTGTGCCAAGACGACTGTCTAATTTTTTGTAATCTGTTGTCTCATAACCATGTCCTACAGACTCAAATAATGGTCCTATGTATATAGCGTTACAACCTATATTTTTAATATGAGAAATCCATGGCAAAAGCTTATTAAGTCTCTCAACCGGTTCTCCATAACTATTTTCTCTTGGCGCTCCTGTCATTCCTAAAGGGTAAATATGATAAAATACTGCCTCGTCATACCATGCCATAATATAGCCCTCCTAATATGCGTATTTTTTTGAATTTTAAATGTCTTTTATTTGGAATTTCTGATAGATATTATACTAAATTTCATATTTTACTGCAACAAAAAAGGAGACCCTAAGTCTCCTCCTTCGTTCACTATATAACGCGAACCATTATATACTCTTCCTCATTTTCATCTACAATTTCAAAGCCCACATTCTTATACATCTTGACTGCGTAATTGGCCTTCTGAACTGCTAGTGAAGCTTTACTATATCCTCTTTCCTTAAGTTCTATAAGCATCTTTTTCATAAGGGCTGTTCCAATACCATTTCCCCTGTATTCTTTGTACAATGATATGGCAAAGGAGGGCACTCCATCCTCGATATGTCCGTAGTCGTCCATCACTCGAACCCACACAGCGCCTGCAATCTTATTCTCCACTTCTGCTACAAAACAGATATCATCTTCCATCTTGCCAAAAGCATCAATATATACCTGTAGCTCTGGCTGGTTAATAATTTCCCTTGGCGGTAATTCCACTCCCTCAGGAATAAATATTGCCTCATAAAGAAAGTCATCTAGTATTTTGTATTCGTTTTTATTAATAAATCTAATGCTATAATTCATACGTACCTCCAATTATTTATTATATTAATTGGATATTAGTCCACACATAGAGGTACCTCCTTTTAGTAGGGTAGTTTGCCCTTCTATTCCTCATTCATCTTTGCGAGTTTCGCAGCTTGGTCGGATGCACGGAGCATATACATCTATATATATAGGCTCGAAGCATATGCATCTATTCAAAAATATGCTCGGAGCTTGTACATCAAAAAATCACAAAAACTACTTGGTGTGATTGTATATAGTACAATTTCTTTTTACATCTCATTATCTATCTTCTTATCTCATTGCCCTTTAAATACTCTACATATCCTTGAATCTCCTCTTCTGTCGATTCATATGGAATTATATTTACAAATCCGTCTCTTTTCAAAATTTTAAATAGTACATAACTTTTTTGTGCATTATTATAAATATCCATTTGAACTTTTTTACCTATTGATACATAATTATCTAATCTCATTTCATGTAAATGCTTTTGCACAATCTCATCATCATTAATTAAAATAGTATTAATATACCCCATATTATATATGTTATCTAACCTCAAATCATTCTTTGCGTCACAAACAAATAAAACTAATGCATCTAAATTACCCCAATCAATATCCATAAAAAAACCTTTTTCTCTATGAAATAAATATGTATAAAACTCTTCCATTGAAGTTGAAAAATGAACACAAACAAAACCAATATTTATCATTTTACATGAAATCATCTTTTCCCCATTAAACTTCTCTATAATTTTACGAATATTGCGTTTAAATCCACTATAATATACGCTATTTTTAAGTTCAATAGCATCTGGAAATTTTTCTTCTATATTTTCATCAGTATTTACTAATCTCTTAAATAAAACTGTACCATCTTGTAAAGGCAACCCATTTTCTTTAATAAATGGGTCACAAAGCATTGTCTTTACTTCAAAATTCACCATATAGTGTTCTTTCTCATTTACCAATGAATATTCTAGTTTTTTATTATTATCAAATATGCCACTTGGCTCATATAATACTGTTCTAAATTTATCTAAATTATCTATTAACACATAATATAAAACTAATACTTCATCTATTCCTTCCATGAATCTTATATTTGAAAATTTTCCTTTCTCGACAGCTTTACATTTTTCAAGCAAATCAACAATAATTTTCTGCTCATCAAATAATATAAGTTTTAAAAATACAATAAACATAAGATTGATAGACTTAGGTGTTTCTGGATAATCTAGAAAAGGATGATTATCAGGATAATCCATTTCCTTAATTTTATTAAAAACATATTCTTCTGCTTTTTTGTATGCTAATGAGTTAAAATTAATACCTTTCAATATTTCTACTCCTTACTCCTAAATAATAAATCTATAATTAGCTATACCGCTATTATTGTTAATTCACAATGTATATATAAACACTTGAACATCTCGTAACTTTATCATTATATTCTATATTTTATTCATTATCTCTATAGTTTTTAAAAGTCGATTTTTAAATTCTGCATGAATTTTGGGTAAAATATCGTTAACTTTTATTCCTGAAGCAAAAAAGTGTTTTCTATTTTTCGCAGTCGATAAATGTCCTTGTGACATATCTGGGAACAGCATAAATCTTTCCTGAGCTTGTCCATTTTCAAATCTAATAAATTTTTTTGGATTTAATTCCCATGTACCATTATGAACTAGTTCATTACGCAATGCCTCAATTGTACTTATAAACTCACACTTTTCAAATAATGTATCAGACATACCATTAATTGTTAATTTTTTTCTATTCCCCCACAATACATCTGCACTTTTCATTTTTTTATACGAACTAAAATCTTCTTGTTTAAACTGTATTTCATAGCAAATTTTGCAGACTATATCTAATATTGAATAAGCCTTTGTAAAATATGTTTCAATCACAGAAGATGCACTCGTAGAACTTTGTGATAGCATAAAAATTACCCCATTTGACTCTACTAATCCTATATACTGGTCTTCCCCATCAGGAAGGGAAATTATTTTATAATATCTAATAAAGGCATCCTCCATTGCACACAACAAATTCTGTATAGTTCCAACTAGAAACTGGCAATCTACTAGATATAGGTGTTTATATAAATTAGGAATACCACTCTTTCCTACCCACTCATTAAATGTATCTACGCTTATACCACAATCAGAATTTTGTCCAGCTTCCTGAACCCATATTGGTAATAGACTAAGCTCTTGATAATATTTACCAGTATCTTCAAAAATCATGTCTCTTAATGTATCGTACAATCTACAAAGTTTTCCATCTAAAGTATAATTAATTTCGTCACCTGGATAAACATATTTACTTAATCTTTCGCCCTCTAGCTCTCGAATGTGAAATGTGTCAATTTCATTTATAAAATTATTTATATCCTTTGCAATTCCACTCTGTAAATATATTTTCATTTTTTACCCCCATATATCACATCTAGTAATTAAAATATGTATGAAACATATATTTATTCCCCAGCACTCTACTCATAATACTATTAATTATACATTATCTCTTACTAGTTTGATAATATCAAAAAGCTGAGATATGTACAATACATACTACCTCAGCTTTCGATATAATTAATCAATTGCTATTTTAATCGTGATTGGTTGCCAATACTTCTTTACAAACCTCCTTTTCAACACTTTCTCGCAATAATGCTTACATTCCTCAATAGGGATGGTCATTCTCGCTACAATATTAAAGTTAGTGTCATCTTTGAGATAATTTGAGTATTTCTCGTCATACCCCTTTATCCTGTATTTTGCCGAAGCATCTGATACATCACCACTCAGGTTCATAACCCACAAAAACTCCTCATTTCCCCTATAGATAACTCTCTCTACAAACATATCCACCATTTCGTCGTTAATTTTATACCCCTTAAAATCAACTATAGTATTAAGACGCTGTTCTATAGCAGACAAATCAAACAGCTTCTTTTCTCTCTTACCAGCATCTAATTCATATTGGGCAATCATACCATCAATATCAGAAATTCTTTGCTCAACTGGAAATTTCAATTCCTTATACTCATTGGAAGTCAATTCTCCATCAGCACGCATCTCTTGATAACCTTGCAGGCGTTTTTTTAACTTAGCCAATTCTGCTTCCAATTCTTGAATACTCGTACCATCTTCAAGAGCCTCAACATCTTGCTTACAACGCTCAATTAATTCCAATGCTTGCAATACTGCATCTTTACCATTTTTAAATAAATATTTAAAAACATACTGTGATGCTAACCACAACTTCATCTCACTGACTGCTGAATTATCACAAATCACCCTACCTTCCTTTTCAACAGTTCCTCGTGTATATTTATTAGCATAGTCCACCTGCCAACGACATTTATATCGATGCTGTGCTTGCTTATCCTCTGTAGCCACATGAGTATACTGACGGCTCAAACAATATCCACAACTACAAAAAACCTTTCTTGCATATGCATCACCAGACACACGAAGTCCACTATGACGTCCTTTTATATTCTCACTACCTTTACTTGAGCGACTCATTTTCCTCTTGTAAGCTTTCCACCACAATTCCTCAGAAACTATTGGCTCACAATTAATCCTGACCAAATTACCTTTTTGCACAAGATTACCCTCATCGTCATAAACATCAATAATTGGTTCTTTGTGTGTACTAACTTTTTTCTTGGAAACTGTGCTGACAACACGACTTTTCTCAGGTAATTGATACCCCATATATTTCGTGTTATCCAACACTCGAATAACCTTTGATGGTGTCCACTTTAAGTCTCCATTATATGTACGCATATTGTTGCGAATTAGATACTCACACAAGGAACTACTTGTTAACACCTCGTCTGGATTATCCGAAGCAAACTTCTCGAAGATAGTTCTCACAGTATATGCCTCGACAGGCTCTTGTACTAATGAATTATCTTTGCGATTAACTTCCTTTTTCAGTCTATACCCAAACATATCACCCCCTAACAACTGTCCAGATTTTGCTATATGAGCCATATGACTTCTTACTCGCTCCCCCGTTTGCATAGATTCTGCTTGTGCTAATCCACCCTCTATACCTAAGCGCAACACATCATTATGACTCATATTATAAGTCCAATACTGACCTTTTATGAAAACAATACCTATCCCAAGTTTTCTAAAATCATCTACAACATCAATCAAGCCTCTCAAATCTCTTGCCAATCTACTAACTGAATCTACCAACAATATGTCAAATTTATGTTCTCTTGCTCTTTGACACATCAATTGGAATACAGGTCTAGCACCCATGTTCAAACCTGACTTCCCTGGCTCCTCAAAAATATTATTGCTATCAAGAATAAACTGATTTTTCTTTTCAACCAATTCAAGCAATGAATCCTTCTGTATCTGATATGCCTTTTGTTGGTCTATGTGATTTGTGGACTCACGAACCAACACAGCCACATTAAACGGCATATACTCTAGCTCCATAATATCCTCATATGTAGCATACCCCATATACTCTTCTCTTGACATATTAGTAATTTCAATATCACTAAATTTACTTCTTATTGACATAACAATCTCCTTTCTTTAATAAAACATACAAAAACACTTGATACCCCATTATTCCTCTTTGTTTGAGTCATAACAAACTACTTCCTCCTTATTCAATTCTTTCTGTGTAGCTAAATAAGTCTGATTACTAATCAAACCTTCTGCATTAATAATCTTCAATAATGCTTTAGTAATCACAGTCTTATCTACAACCATAGACTTAGCATTTGACATCAAAGGCACCCCCTTTTTTAATAAGATGTCAAATACACAACAACTCACTACTACACTCAGTGTTACCCATATCTCACAGCGGTCAATCAAGTATTGTTTATCGATGTTAACTCTCTCACTCTTTGAGTTCAACCAACTTAGTAATCACATAAAAATACTGTTGTTAAAATCTCCTTTTACTTCAACAACCCAAAGAAATACTTACAAACAAAAATTAACCTCGCAATTTCAGGCAAAAAATAAGACCAGAGAGATGTATCAAAATACATCTTTCTGGTCACTCATAACTAAATATTGCTAAACTGGGTGTAAATTAGCCAGCTTATAAACATATAATAAAACTCAATCAACAGTTATATTTGGAAAATAGATAATCATATCTACCCCCATATTATCATAGCAAACTTTACCAAGCTCTTTCTCAACAGATGATACCCCACACTCATAAAGGTAATCCGCTAGCTTTATTATAACTTCGACAATATTTTCGCCTGTAACAATACCAACACACTCCTTGCCAAACATATATCGACCAGAGTAATCTTTACGATATTGATACCCCATTATTTCACAGAACTCCTGAATCATACTTGCCAAACTCATAATAACACTCTCCTCAACAATATAATATTTCAAACTGTTTATACCAATTGCATTAAATCAATCAATATGTATATCTAAAACCACTTTTTATCTTAGTTCATTTTTTCTATGTTGTAACAGCTTCATATTTCTTAATACTACTAGCTTAATATCTTCCAGCTCAGCCATTTCAAAGTCTGAGCTAATTAAATCTAACTCCATTGTAAAAACTGCTTTTCTTTTGCCTGTATCAGTATCTGCCACCTTAATGTAGCTTACACCACCTCTTTTTATTACATCTATAGCAATCTTATTTATTATCATATAATAATTTTTTATGGCTTTCTCACGCATAATTACCACCTCTTAAAAGTTAACCATTACTCTGTTGTGTCAAATATAGCTTCCTCAATTTATAGAAAGAAGTCTTTTTCAAACCCAGTTCACGCATGGCTGCAACTGCAGTGATCTCACCCACAGCCACTC
>JAGBBM010000090.1 GCA_017938485.1 Lachnospiraceae bacterium | reverse complement strand
GGCTTTAAGTTTGCTGAGCAGGAGATGCGTGGAATTCCTCTTAGAGTTGAGGTTGGTCCAAAGGATATTGAGGCAGGACAGGCAGTTGTTGTTCGCCGTGACACAAGAGAAAAATATGTGGTTCCATTTGCAGAGCTTGAAGCTAAGATTGGAGAAATCTTAGAAAAGATGCAGGAGGATATGTTTAATAGAGCACTTGCTCACAGAGAGGAGAACACTCACACAGCTACTAATTGGGATGAGTTCACAGATATACTTGAGAAGAAGTCTGGTTTCATCAAGGGTATGTGGTGTGGAGATCAGGAGTGTGAGATAGCAATTAAGGATAAGACAGGTGCTACAACAAGATGTATGCCATTTGAGCAGGAGAACCTTGGTGAGGTTTGTGTGCATTGTGGCAAGCCAGCTAAGAAGATGGTTTACTTCGGAAAGGCGTACTAGGATAATTTAATTTTTATTTTGATGAAATGTTAGGGAACTCAGAGTACTGTAGGTATTACATTATAAACCCTTTTGCGAATGTCGGTACTTAGCGATGAACCCTTAGAGATTGTTGGAAATTCAATATTAAGTATGTATATTTACAAACCCGCTCTCGCTCAATTGCTCAAGTAGCGGTACTAAGCT
Source organism: Lachnospiraceae bacterium (assembly GCA_017938485.1). Classification (GTDB taxonomy): domain Bacteria; phylum Bacillota; class Clostridia; order Lachnospirales; family Lachnospiraceae; genus Coprococcus_C. The sequence continues at coordinate 20,628 of JAGBBM010000090.1, read as the reverse complement.
CGAAAGTACCTCGCTAAGTACCGACATTCGCAAAAGGTTTGTAAATATACATACTTAATAATTTGAATTTCTCAACAATCTCTTCAGGGTTTGGAGATTAGTACCGTTACTTGAGCAATTGAGCGAGAGCGTGGTTTATATGTGATACCTATAGTATCTGAGTTCATTTAATATATTAGCAAAAAAATTAAATTATAGTACAGGCTTGACTTTGGAAAGGAGGTAGTGGAATGGTTAAGATTGATATCCCTGTTGGGGCGAAGTATATTATTGACAAGTTAAATAGTGCGGGTTTTGAAGCTTATATCGTTGGAGGTTGTGTCAGGGATAGTATCTTAGGGAAGAATCCAAATGATTGGGATATTACCACTTCTGCTACGCCTTATGAGGTTAAAAATATATTTAGAAGGACTATAGATACAGGCATTCAGCATGGCACAGTTACAGTTCTTGTGGATAAGAGTGTGTTTGAACAAAGTGAGAAAAATACCCATCACGACTATGCTTTTGAAGTGACTACTTATCGCGTGGATGGAGAATATGCAGACCACAGACGTCCAAATAGCGTTGAGTTTACAACCTCTCTTGAAGAGGATTTAAAAAGAAGAGATTTTACCATAAATGCTATGGCTTATAATGACCGAGAGGGTGTTATAGACATTTTTGGTGGCATGGAGGATTTGAAACAGGGTGTAATCCGTTGCGTAGGGAATCCCTCCGACAGATTTGATGAGGATGCATTGAGAATTCTTAGAGCAGTTAGATTTGCAGCTCAGCTGGGGTTTGAAATCCATGAGGATACCAAGACAGCTATGAGAGAGCAGGCAAAATTCTTAAAGGATATTAGTGCGGAGAGAATTCAGGTAGAGCTTACCAAGCTTATTACTTCAGATAATCCAGATAGACTTATTGAGGCCTATGAGCTTGGACTTACAAAGATTATTCTTCCGGAGTTTGATGAGATGATGAATACCCCTCAGAACAATCCATATCATCTTTACAGTGTAGGAGTTCATACCATAAAGGTTATGGAAAATGTTCCGGCGGATATGGTGCTTAGATATTCAGCTCTTTTGCACGATGTGGCGAAACCTATGACAAAGACAACTGGTGAGGATGGTGTGGACCATTTTTATAACCATCAGCCAGAGGGAGCAAAGGTTGCAAGAAAGATTCTTAGAAGACTTAAGCTAGATAATAATACCATAGATAGAACTTGCAATTTGGTGCTTAATCATGATTTTTATCTGGATTCAGAGACTCAGTCACCGGCCTTCAGAAGATTTCTTGGAAGGCTTGGCATAGAAAACTTTTCGGACTATATGGCTATTAGAAAGGCTGATATGGCTGGACAAAGTGATTACATGCTTGAGGTAAAGGAAGCAAGTACAAAGGTTTTGGAAGCGCTTTATCAAAGAGCCATTTCTGAAAAACAGTGCATAAAGATTAGTGATTTAGCCATAAATGGTAAGGATTTGATGGAGCTTGGTATGAAACCGGGAAAAGAGATGGGAGATATGTTACACTATCTTTTGGAGCAGGTTTTGGATGAACCAAAAAAGAATGAGAGAGATAATTTGATTCTCATGGTAAAAGAAAAATTAAATATATAAAATGAGGTATATAATATCCCCTTTGAACATACAATTAACAAGATTGATGTTTGGAGGGGATTTTATTGTCTGAAAAAATGTCGGAAGTATATGGTGCATATGATATGGAAATTCATCAGACTATGAGAGGAAGAGGGGCAACGCTCCTTATGACAGATAAGGGAATATACCAATTAAAATCCTTGGATACAAACGAGAGTAGACTTAATGCAGAATATTTGTTTAAGGAAAAATTGTGCGAGCAGGGGTTTACTTCTATAGACAGGTGCATTAAGAATACTGAGGATGAGCTTGTTACATATGATAGATATAATAATCCATATGTCATGAGAAAATTTTTCTTAGGCAAGGAATGTAATGTGTCAAAAATTGATGATATAAATATTGCTGTGGACAATCTGGCAAGACTTCATATTGCCTGCAGGGAGGTTTTTAATAGCACAGAAAAGGACGTACATATCAGGTCTAATGGAGATTTCAAACGAAGAAATAGAGAGCTTAAAAGGGTAAGGAATTTTATAAGTAAGCAAAAGTCTAGAAAAGAATTTGAAAATTTATATATGAAATCCTATGATTACTTTTATAAAAAGGCACTTATGTGTGAGGAAAGATTCACACCTTATTTTTCTATGGATATGAGTAATCATCTTGGGTATTGTCACGGTACATATAATCACCACAGTGTTCTGATAAATCAGGAGGAGGGAGGAAATATAACCGTTGGCACCATAAATTTTGACAAATTCTTTGTTGGAAATCAGCTTATGGATTTATATCATTTTATGCGAAAAATGGTGGAAAAAAGCAAGTATAACTTTGATGTTATGCAAAAAATTCTTGAAAGGTATGGAAATATCTGCCCTTTGTCAAAAGAAGATATAGAGTACATTTACATACTATACTGTTATCCTGAGAAGTTTTATAAGATTAGTAATCAGTATATTAATTCGCCTAAAAACTGGATTTCTCCTAAGATGTTAGAGAAGTTAAATAAGTTAATTGAGGATGAAGAGGATAAGGAAAGCCTTTTAAATGAGTTAAATAAATATAAATCTCAATTAAAATCGATATAATTACTTCACATTTGATAAAATATCTTGTATAATACAATGGTTAAGGTGGGTACTATGCGAAAAAATATCTTTTTAGTATTATTAGTGACCCTTATGCTTGCTCTTTCTGCTTGTGGTAATAAAGGTAAGGTCAAAGTATATGAGAATACGGAGGACGTTGCTGTAACCCATACAGAAGCAACTATGACGGCGGTTGTCACTAAAAAGGATTTTGAGAATAATATTTTTAGCTTTGTCGAATGTGTTTCCGGTGAGGAATACGAGATAGCTTATCATGGTGGCGTTAACGTTTACAATATCTATGGAGATGCTGTAGATATTAAGGAAGTGTATAACGGCAGTGTAGTTGATGTTGTGTATTATTCTGATACTATGAAGTTAGTCTCCCTTACTTTTAATGATTCGGTTACTACTTTAAAGGCAGTGAACAAGTTCAGTGCTGACCCAGAGAATAACCTTGCCAGATATAAGGGTACTACCTGTGATATGTCAGATTATGTTGTGGCTTATGACAAGGATGTACCTATTGATATAAGAGAAGTCAATACAGAAGACCAAGTTACCTTAAATATATATCGCAACAAGCTGGTATCAGTTGTTGTGGAACTTGGACATGGGTATGTAAGACTTAAAAATCATGACACCTATATAGGTGGATTTGTTGAGATAGGATATGACGTTATAGTTCCTGTAACAGAGGATATGCTCATAACAGTAAGAGAAGGTGAGTATACATTACGAATTACTAAGAATGGCTACAGTCAGAGTAAGGATGTAAAGGTTTACAAGGGACAGGAAACTCAAGTTGATTTGACAAGCATAGCTATTCCGACGGGAACAGTTATATTTAATATAACTCCTGCAGATGCAACCTTGTATGTGAGTGGAAATTCACAGGGAAGTCATTCCTACACCAATGTTTATGGAACCTATGGAATAAAAATAGTTGCGGATGGATATAAGACATTTAGAGGTAGTGTGGAGATATCTGACTCGGTAAAGACTTATAATATTAAACTTGTTAAATTAGCGGATGAGGAAGAAGATACAGAGGATACTACAGAAGAAACCACAGAGGAAACTACTGATACTACCACAGAAGCAACTACAGAGGCCACAACTCAAAGTGAGGATTCTAGTGATACAACCACAGAGGGAATCACAACAGAGGCCAATGAACCAACAGACAATATTATTACGATTAATGAACCTGTAAACGTAGATGTATATGTGGATGGTGAGTATGTAGGTGTTGCACCTATTTCATTCCCTAAGACGGTTGGCTCCCACACTATTACATTGTATAAATCAGGTTATTTAATAAAGAGTTACACTATATATGCATCTAATAATGGTAAAGATGATGAGTACAGTTTTGATGAACTTATATCTCTTTACGATGCTATAGATTAGAAGGAGGAACATCATGGATTACATGAAAATATATGAGGAATGGACAACTAATCCTTTTTTCAGCGAAGCAACAAGAAAAGAATTACTTGCTATTAAGGACGATGAAAAAGAGATTAAGGAGCGTTTTTATGCAGACCTTGAATTTGGTACAGCAGGACTTAGAGGAATTATAGGTGCTGGTATCAATCGTATGAATGACTACGTGGTTGCTAAGGCTACACAGGGTCTTGCTAACTATATTATTCGTCGTAAGAAAGAGTCAAAGGGAGTTGTTATTGCCTACGATTCAAGAAGATGTTCACCTGAATTTGCAGATGTGGCTGCTCTTTGTCTTGCAGCTAATGGTATAAAGGCGTATGTGTTTGAGTCTCTTAGACCAACACCAGAGCTTTCTTTTGCAGTAAGATATCTTGGATGTATCGCAGGTATAAATATAACTGCAAGCCATAACCCACCAGAGTACAACGGTTATAAGGTTTACTGGGAGGATGGCGCTCAGATTACTCCTCCTCATGACGCTGGTATCATGAAGGAAGTTAAGTCAATCACTGTTCAGGATGCAAAGACTATGCCTAAGCAGGAGGCTATTCATGAAGGTCTTTACGAGTCTATCGGTAAAGAGCTTGACGATGCATATATGGCAGAGCTTAAAAAGCTTGTTCTTCATCCAGAGTGCATCGAGAAGTATGGAAAAGATTTAAAGATTGTTTACACTCCACTTCACGGAACTGGTAATATACCAGCGAGAAGAATTCTTAGAGAGTTAGGCTTTGAAAATGTATATGTTGTTCCAGAGCAGGAATTACCAGACGGAGAATTCCCAACAGTAAGTTATCCAAACCCAGAAGCTGAGGAAGCATTTACTCTTGCTCTTAAGCTTGCTAAGGAAAGAGATGCAGACCTTGTTCTTGCAACTGACCCAGATGCAGATAGACTTGGTGTGTACGTTAAGGATAAGGCAGGCGAGTACCACTGTCTTACTGGTAATATGTCAGGAAGCTTACTTGCAGATTATGAGATTGGTCAGATGAAGGCTACAAAGGGTCTTCCAGAGGATGGAGCACTTATCAAAACTATTGTTACAACCAATCTTGCCGATTCAATCGCAAAGAGCTACGATGTTAAGCTTATCGAGGTATTAACTGGATTTAAGTTTATCGGTCAGCAGATTCTTGGGTTTGAGACTAAGAAGCAGGGAACTTATCTCTTCGGATTTGAGGAGAGCTACGGTTGCCTTATCGGAACTCACGCAAGAGATAAGGATGCTATCGTTGCAACTATGGCACTTTGTGAGGCAGCAGCTTACTACAAGTCAAAGGATATGACATTGTGGGATGCTATGATTGAGCTTTACGATAAGTATGGTTATCATATTGATGATATTCAGACCCTTACACTTAAGGGTATAGATGGTCTTGAGCAGATTCAGAAGATTATGACTCAGCTTAAGAACAATACTCCAAAGGAGATTGCAGGACGCAAGGTACTTTGGGCTCGTAACTATGACAATGACACATCAACAAATATGATTACTAAGGCAGTTCTTCCAACAGGACTTCCTAAGTCAAATGTAGTATACTACGACCTTGAGGGAGATGCATGGTTATGCGTAAGACCTTCAGGTACAGAACCAAAGATTAAGTTCTACTACGGTGTAGTTGGCACAAGCATTGAAAATGCAAAGGAGCTCTCAGAAGAGTTCGGCAAAGCCGTATTAAAGATGATTGATTACATGCTCTAATGAGCCCTGCACGCAAGGAACAAGACGACTCATGTATGCTTGCATACGATGAGGCGTCTTTTTTCTTGTGTATAGGGCGAAAGCCCGCACCGACTCGAAGCGAAGCGTAGAGGAGGTGGGCAGGGCTCATTAGAGCATATGCTGTGAGCAGGCTCAATTAATCTCTATTGCATTTTATACGCAAATGTGATAACATATCCTAAAGCATTAAAATTCAATTCTATTTTTGGTGGTTTTCACCAGTTCTATATTTCTTAGAATCACAGAACTTCGATGCTTTATTACCCAATCAATACAAGCAGCGAGGATTTATGATTTTATGAGATATAGGATTTATTATCTGCTATCGTCATTGTGTTATAGGTTCTCCTGCAACAAAAACGAGGACATATACTCTTCACGTCGTATAGCGCTTCCTAACCCGAAGTTTGTTGTATTTTATAATGGCAGAGAGAAACAACCAGCAAGAGTAGAGATGCGGTTATCAGATTCATATAGCCACAAAGATGGTGAACCTCAACTAGAACTTATCGTAACCCAGATAAATATTAATTCTGGTTATAATGATGATTTTTTGCAGGCGTGCCCTATACTTGGTGACTATGCAATATATGTTGACAGAGTTCGAAGATATCAAAAGGATATGCCTCTTACTGATGCAGTAGATAGAGCTGTGGACGAATGTATAAACGAAGGTATTCTTGCTGATTTTTTAAAGAAGAACAGGGCGGTGGTTAAAAATATGAGTATATATGAATACGATGAAGAGCTTCATATAAAGACCATGATGGATATTGGCAGGGAAGAAGGTTTGATTGAGGGTGAAATCATAGGTAAAGTTCTTGCCTATTATGAAATGGGATGCGATATTGAAACCATATCTACCAAAATGAATCTATCTACCACAAAGATACAAGATATACTGGATGTAAATTCTGTATAACCTCAAATAATATCCTCTGGAGATTTCGTTGATTGATGAAATCCTCAGGGGATTTTTATATGCAAATCAGTTATATTATGACTTTGTATTTTGGAAATATAATGGTATAATATTTATTGTGATTTGGAGACGTATCGAAGTGGTCATAACGGGGCTGACTCGAAATCAGTTAGCCGGGAAACCGGCACGCGGGTTCGAATCCCGCCGTCTCCGCTGATTATCATTTGGAGGGGTGCTATGACACTAAAAAATAAACTAGGACTTACCAATTCTTCTGACCTTGCCCGAGAGGAAGAACGAATTAGTAAAAGAAAGGCTCTAGAACTTTTTGATAGTGGCATCCTTGATAAGCTTGAGGTAGGAAAGTTTTCTGCTCTTAGGATTATTCATAAAAACCTTTATGGTGATATATACGACTTTGCAGGTAAAATTAGGAATGAAAATATCTCAAAGGGTGGATTTCGTTTTGCGCCTATTATGTATCTTGAGGCAACGCTCGAGAATATAGATAGGATGCCCCAGTCCACATTTGATGAGATTGTAGAAAAATATGTGGAAATGAATGTGGCACATCCTTTTAAAGGGTGCACTTATTGATGATATTAATAGTAGAGAGGTTTATATGAAAGGTATTGACCATAGTTACTATTATGAGGGGTATGTGACTTTTAAGGTGGAAGAGTTATAAAAAAATATATCACCATGGTGATATATTTTTTTATAACCAATTGACCGACTATCACTACAGTGATATAATAATCCCAAAAGAATGGAGGTGCAAAAAATGGATAAACTGATTACTATATACCACGGCTCAGAAAAAATTATAGAACAGCCACTTTATGGTGAAGGGAAAAAGAATAATGATTTTGGTCTTGGGTTTTATTGTACTGCAAGTGAAGAACTGGCAAAGGAGTGGGCAGTGTCTTCTCTTCACGATGGTTTTGCTAATCGTTATGTCCTTGATACGGAGTATTTAAAAGTTCTAAACTTAAACAGTCCGGATTATACCATTCTTAATTGGATTGCCGTATTGGTAGAGCATCGCTTGTTTTCTATAAAAACCCCTGTGGCAAGACGAGCAAAGCAATATTTGATTGATAACTTTAGCGTCAATGTAAATGCTTTTGATTTGATTACAGGTTATCGAGCGGATGACTCATATTTTGATTATGCGGATGCATTTATCAATAACGGAATTACTGTGGAGCAACTTGCTAAAGCTATGAGGCTTGGTAAATTGGGTGAACAAATTGTAATAAAGTCAAAGTTTGCATTTTCTAAGCTTAAGTATGAAGGATTTGATGTTGCAGAGAAAAATAAATATTATGTTCTTCGCAAATCAAGAGATGATGAAGCAAACATGCTTTATCTGGATTTGCTTGAGGAAGAAAGTGACGGCCTATATATTCAGGATATTATGAGAGGAGGCATTAAAAATGATGACCCACGCATACCAAGAAATATATCTTAGCAAGGCACAGTCAGCACTTGGTGATGCCTTTCATTATGCGGTTAATGCTTGTGATATTCCTGGAGAAGATTTCGTGAAACTGTTTGTTATAAGTTCTGTGAGCAAGAGAATGGAAAACGGAGAGCCTGCATATCTGTCTGGGAAGAGCGGCATAGAAATCGCTAGAGAAATAGTTGAAGAAACTAAGAGGCAAGAGCTTAATATAGAACCTGAGGAGAATTTTAACCGTTCTAAGGAATATTGGATAGGATGGGCTGTTGCTTATTATCAGTGGTATTCTGGCAGAAAATACAGTGATATTTTCAAAGTTATCTCTTATGAGAGCTTGGAGAATATGTATTACACTCTCCACGAGGCTGATATAACAAAGTTTGCTGATATAGTGGATTCCCACATGAGGGAATACTTTTCTGAAACTAATTTAAAACGCATACGTACAACTTATGGTATTTCTCAAGCAGAGTTGTCTAAGCGTTCTGGCGTTAGTCTTCGTTCTATTCAGATGTATGAACAGCGAAATAAAAATATTAATAAAGCTAGTGCAGAAACATTATATAATCTGGCAAAGACCCTTGGGTGCACTATAGAAGATTTGTTAGAAAAAATAATATAATTCATAGAGTTACAAAACAGGGTGGGTATACCGAGATATTTGGTATACCCACCCTATTTTCTGTCAATACTTCCTATACATCAATATAGAAAGGAAGTATCAATATGATAGAACAAGATACTATAAAACTTTTAAGAGAGTGTGACGCAGGAGTGAAGATGGGAGTTTCTTCCATAGATGATGTACTTGGATATGTGAGCTCAGAAGAGTTAAGAGAAATTCTTACAAAGTGCAAAGAGGAACATAATAAATTAGAAGTGGAATTACAGTCATTGCTTGACAGATACTCCGATGATGGAAAAGAACCAAATCCTATGGCAAAGGGTATGTCTTGGATGAAAACCAATATGAAGCTTATGATGAATGAGTCGGACCACACTATCGCAGATTTAATGACAGATGGTTGTAATATGGGTGTGAAGTCCTTAAATGAGTATCTGAACAAGTATGAAGCAGCCGATGAAAAATCAAAGGATATCGCCAAAAAACTCATAAATCTAGAAGAGAAGCTGGCTCACGATATCAGGGATTTTTTGTAAAATGTGAATTATATATGAACTGGAAACATATTCCTTTACTTACACATTTTCTTGTGTTAGAATTCAAAGCGTGACTTTTTAAATTGTAGTTTTTATGTTGTATGCGTTTAAAGATTATGCGTACAGGGAGGAAAATATGTTACAGCTTAAAAATATCGTCAAGAATTATCTTTCTGGCGAAAATGAAGTTCGTGCACTTAAGGGTGTAAGTATAAACTTCAGAGCAAATGAATTTGTTTCTATACTTGGTCAGTCTGGTTGTGGTAAGACAACACTCCTTAATATAGTAGGCGGACTTGACCAGTATACAAGTGGCGACTTAGTTATTAAGGGACGCTCCACTAAAAAATACAAGGATAAGGACTGGGATGCCTATCGTAATCACTCTGTAGGTTTTGTATTTCAGAGTTACAACCTTATTATGCACCAGTCTGTTTTACAAAATGTTGAGCTTGCCCTCACACTTTCAGGTGTATCTAAGTCGGAGAGAAGACGTAGAGCAAAGGAAGTGCTTGAAAAAGTAGGTCTTGGTAATCAGTTACACAAGAAACCTAATCAGATGTCTGGCGGTCAGATGCAGAGAGTTGCTATTGCGAGAGCTCTTATCAATGACCCAGAGATTCTTCTTGCAGATGAGCCAACAGGTGCACTTGATACAGAGACCAGTGTACAGATTATGGACTTACTTAAGGATATAGCTAAGGATAGATTGGTTATTATGGTTACACATAATCCTGAGCTTGCTGAGAAGTATTCAACTAGAATAATCAAGCTTCTTGATGGTGAGGTAAAGGATGATTCTATGCCTTACACAGATGAGGAAGCGGAGAAGGAAGAGTATAAGGAGATTACAAAGGAAGACTTAAAGCATAAGAGAATGTCTTATTTTACAGCTCTTACATTAAGCTTTAATAACCTTCTTACCAAGAAGGGAAGAACTATCCTCACTGCCTTTGCAGGTAGTATTGGTATTATAGGTATAGCTCTTATTCTTTCTCTCTCTGATGGTTTTAGAAACTATATTAAGAGTGTGGAAGAGGATACACTTTCAACCTATCCTTTGCAGATTACAGATGAGTCCATTGATATGACTGCTATGATGGCGTCTATGATGGGTACAGATATGTCCAGTGGTGTTGAGCACGATATGGATAAGGTGTATTCTAACAACTTCATCGGTGATTATATGAACACCATGTTAGGTGAAGTCAAGATAAATGATATGATTTCCTTTAGAGAGTATATCGAGACTGGTGACGGAAAAGAGATTCAGGATTACTGTAGCGATATAATGTATACTTATGGCATTAAGATTAATGCATATAAACCTAATACAGATGAGGAAATATATCAGGTTAATCCAAGTACAGTTATGGATAGTATAGGTTTTGGTTCTATGTCAGAGATGCAGAGTGTTGGTATGACTGCAGGTACTACCGATGTGTGGTCAGAGCTTATCGGTAATCAGGAGCTTCTTGATAGTCAGTATGATATCGTGGAGGGTCGTTGGCCAGAAAACTACGATGAGGTCGTTCTTGTAATCAACAAGTACAATGAGATAACAGATTATGAGCTTTATGCTCTTGGCTTAAGAGATGTGTCAGAGCTTCAGGAGATGATGGCGGCTGCCTTAAGAGGTGAGTCAAAAACTTTTGAGAACACATCATATACTTATGAGGAACTTCTTAATCTCACATTTAAGGTAATTCCTTCATCAGATTATTACAAGTATGATGAGGCTGCTGGTTGTTATGTGGATATGAGTGATGACGCAGCATACATTAAAGAGAAGATTGATAATGGTATAGAGATTAAAATTACAGGTATTGTAAGACCTAATGAAGATGCAACTGTTCATTCCATAACTACAACAATCGGTTATAGACACGAGCTTGTGGATGAGCTTATTAAGAGAGCTACAGAGAGTGATATAGGAAAGGCTCAGCTTGAAAATCCTGATATAAATGTATTTACAGGATATGAATTTGGTACAGACCTTAGTGCTGCAAAGCAGGAGGAGGCTGATGCTGAGACTCAGGCACTCCTTGAGTCCATGGGTATGGCTGGTATGACTGAGGAAGAGATAACTGCCTATATGGCAACTATGTCTCCAGAGGAGCTTGCTGCATTTATGGAGGCTATGAATCAGAGCTCTGTAGATATGTCACAGGGTATGTCTCTTTCAGAGCTTAAGACAGTTGAGGACGCAACCTATGAGGAAAATCTTGTAAGTATAGGTATCGCTTACGAGGAAGATCCAAAGGTAATAAGCCTTTATCCAATTGATTTTGAGTCAAAGGAAAAAATTATTGACATAATTGAAGAATATAACGATAATGTAATGGCGGCTGGGGAAGACGAAAAAGAGATTGCCTACACAGATTTAGTAGGAACTATGATGTCCTCTGTCAGCACAATTATAAATAGTATATCCTACGTGCTTATGGCATTTGTAGCTATATCACTGGTAGTTTCATCGATTATGATTGGTATTATCACATACATTTCAGTTCTTGAGAGAACTAAGGAAATCGGAGTTCTTAGAAGTATTGGTGCATCTAAGAAGGACATCTCAAGAGTATTTAATGCTGAGACTATAATTATTGGATTGGTTGCAGGTTTAATGGGTATACTTATAACAGTATTACTTAATTTCCCTATTAATATGATTATCGAGCATGTGGCCGGTCTTTCAAATGTAGCTAAGCTTCCTGTTGCAGGTGGTATTATACTTGTAATTATCAGTGTTGTACTTACTATGATTGGTGGTCTTATACCTTCAAGAGTGGCATCTAAGAAGGATCCGGTTGAAGCTTTAAGGAGTGAATAAATTGCGTTATGTTAAGCAATTCGGAATTATAATAGTTATTTCTTTAATGGGGGAGCTCTTAAAAGAGCTCCTTCCTTTTTCTATACCCGGAAGTATATACGGCTTGGCGTTGATGCTCTTAGGGTTGATGACAGGCCTAGTTAAGGTGCATCAGGTGAAGGATGTAAGCAACTTTCTCTTGGATATAATGCCTATACTTTTTATACCGTCAACGGTAGGTCTTATGGTATCTTGGGGAACCTTAAAGGAAATCCTTGTTCCTGTACTACTTGTGTGCATAGTAGGAACCATAATTGTTATGGGGATAACAGGTAAGGTAACTCAGTTTGTCATTGGAAAAACAAGTAAAGATAAGGAGGGTGAACATGAGTAGCATTGCAGAAATTTTATCCGAATCTTTATTTTTTGCTGTAGCAATAAGCTTGGTTTGTTATGGTATAGGTTGCATAATTAACAAGAAAGTAAAATTCCCTCTTGCAAATCCTTTGCTTATTTCAGTGATATTAATAATCCTTGTGCTTAATTTGATGGATATAAAGTACGAAGCTTATTTTGAGGGAGCCCAGTTTATATCCTATCTTCTTACTCCGGCAACGGTTTGTCTTGCAGTACCTCTTTATGAGAAATTGCAGCTTCTAAAGGATAATATCGTGGCGGTTTTGGCAGGTATATTGTCAGGAATAATAACCAGCGCTATTTTAGTCTGGGGAGTATGCGTTATATTTACCTTAGATGAGTCTATATTTGCAACTATGCTGCCAAAGTCCATAACCACAGCCATAGGTATGGCTGCCTCAGAGGAAATGGGTGGAGTAGTAAATATAACTGTGGCTATGATTGCCATAACCGGTATAACAGGAAATGTAGTGGCAGACCTGGTACTCAGATTATTTAAGATAAAGAATCCTGTGGCTAAAGGAATTGCAATAGGAACTTCCTCCCACGTTATGGGAACCTCAAAGGCTCTTGAAATGGGGGATACAGAGGGTGCTATGAGTGGACTTGCGGTAGCTGTGGCAGGACTTATTACAGTGATTATAATTCCATTCTTGGTGGGAATTTATTAAGGTATCGTTTTGCGATACCTTTTTTATACATACTGGCCTTTGATTATACATAGATTATTTATAAGTGAGAATCTATGGAGCAAATATGCTTAATTTTATTTGGTCGTTTATGATTATGGCAGGTGTAATATACGGAGGAGTTCAAGGCTCCCAGATGATTGGTCTCGTGGCAGATGGGGCACTAGACTCAGCAAAGGAAGCTATAGAATTATGCATAACCATGCTTGGTGTGGTTGGTATGTGGAATGGTTTGATGAATATTGCAAAAGAGTCCGGGCTTATAGAAAAATGGACTAAGGGAATCGACCCCTTTCTTACCTTTCTTTTTCCAAGTATTCCCAAGGGGCATCCGGTAAGACTGGATATTGCCACAAATATGATAGCAAATGTGTTAGGTCTTGGCTGGGCGGCGACTCCTGCAGGAATTAAGGCAATAAAGGGATTGGCAGAGTTAAACCAAGGAGATAAGAAGGTTGCCACCAATGAAATGTGCACATTTCTAGTTATAAATATATCGTCTCTGCAGTTGATTCCCGTAAATATAATTGCCTATAGGAGTCAGTACGGTTCTAGTGACCCTACTGGGATTATTGGACCAGCACTTTTGGCAACTTTGATGACAACACTTATTGCTATTTTACTTTGTAAGGTCATATGTTACAAAAAAATTACAAAATAAGACATCTTACTTGCTAAAGGTCTTCATATAGTTTAAAATATAATAGACTGTAGTTAATTTTAACATTGTTGGATGGTGTTATATGAAAGAGAACCTTAAGAAATTTGAAACACTTATGTGGATGATTATTAAGTGGATTGTATATATATGTATAATGTTCATTTTTATGATTCTTTTGTCAGAGGAAAATGAGCCTCTTATGAAGTTATCTAGAACTATGGGTATTACCTTAAGTACTTATGTCATTGTAGGACTTTTGTTCCTCACCATATATGGTAGATATGACGTGGGTAGACGTAAGAGTAAGCCGATAGTCTTTTCCTTATCCCTTGCAACTTTATTTACAGATATTATAGTGTACCTTCAGCTTATGATTATGAACACCATAACAGATATTTATGGGTTTAGATTCCGAAGCTTAGAAGAGCTTGCCCTTGCTTATGTATTGCAGGTGTTGTTTATCATATTGGCAGTGTATGCGGGCAATGCATTATTCTTCACAATTCATAAGCCACAAAAGTGCTATGTAGTTACTTCGTCTCAGGAGAATCTGGATGCAATTGTGAGAGGTATATCTAAGTACAAGAAACAGTATGAGATAGTAGAAGTTTTTGATTATAGAGACAAGATGCTTCTCCGTAAGCTTAAGGATGCGGAGACAGTATTTATATACAATATTCCTATTCAGCACAGAGCTGAGGTGACAAATTACTGTTATAAGACTAGAAAAAACGTATATTTTAACCCTGAGATTGAGGATATTATTGAGACTAGTTCAGAGTTCTACATACTAGATGATGTTTCCATGCTTAATTATAATGTTAAGGGACTTACTATGGAGCAACGTATATTTAAACGTACTCTTGATGTTGTGCTTTCATTTATCATGCTTATTTTAACATCTCCTATATGGATAATTAGTGCTATTGCGGTGAAGGTTTATGATGGTGGTAGTATATTGTTTAAGCAGGATAGAGCTACTATTAACGGTAAGGTTTTTCAGGTGTATAAGTTCCGTACCATGAAGGAAAATGTAGAGAATAGACCCGTTACCGATGATGATGACCGTATAACCAAACCGGGAAAGGTTCTTAGAAAGTTTCGTATAGATGAGCTTCCACAGCTTTTTAATATTCTTGTGGGAGATATGAGTTTCGTGGGTCCTAGACCTGAGATGGTTGAAAATGTAGAAGCATATACTGACGAGCTTCCAGAATTCAAATACAGACTTAGAGTTAAGGCTGGTCTTACAGGTTACGCACAGATATCCGGTAAGTATAACACTACACCTAAGGACAAGCTTATGATGGATATGATGTATATTGAGAATTACAATGTGTTTAAGGATATTCAGCTTTTGTTCCAGACAGCTATAGTTTTGCTTAAGTCTGACAGTACAGAAGCGTTTCATGATGGTGAGGAGAAGAAGGAATATATTTTTGTGGAAGCAAAGGAAGAGGAGATGGAATAATGGAAAGATACGATTATGTCATAGTTGGTGGAGGACTTTTTGCTGGAGTATTTGCTTATGCGGCAACTATGAAGGGTAAAAGATGTCTTGTGGTAGAAAAGCGTCCTAATCTTGGGGGTAACGTTTACTGCGAGAAGATGGAAGATATAAATGTACACAAGTATGGAGCTCACATATTCCATACCAGCAATAAAAAGGTGTGGGATTTTGTTAATTCTTTGGTTAGTTTTAACAGATATACAAACTCTCCTGTTGCAAACTACAAGGGAGAGATGTACAACATGCCTTTCAATATGAATACCTTCAGTAAGATGTGGAGTGATGTTAGAACTCCTGATGAGGCAAAGGCGAGAATTGCTGAGCAAAGAGCAAAGATTACTGGTGAGCCTCAGAATCTAGAAGAACAGGCTATAAGCCTTGTAGGTGAGGATATATATAAGAAGTTGGTTAAGGGATACACTGAAAAACAGTGGGGCAGAGATTGTAAGGAGCTTCCTGCATTCATCATAAACAGACTTCCAGTTCGTTACACCTATGACAATAATTACTTCAATGATTTATATCAGGGAATTCCTATAGGTGGGTATAATGTTCTTATCAATGCTCTTTTTGAGGGTTGTGATGTGGAACTCAACACAGATTACAATGATTACAGAGAAAGATTCAATGCAATGGGTGACAAGATTCTTTACACAGGTACGCTGGATTCTTTCTACAATTATAGATTTGGTAAGCTTGAGTACAGAAGTCTTAAGTTTGAGACAGAGGTTTTAGATACTGATAATTATCAGGGTGTTGCTGTTGTGAATTATACAGATAGGGAAACACCTTATACTCGTATTATTGAGCATAAGCATTTTGAGTTTGGTACTCAGGAAAAAACAGTAATCACAAGAGAGTACCCAACAGCTTGGGAAGAGGGTATGGAGCCATACTATCCTATCAATGATGACAAAAATCATGAGATATATGAAAAGTATGCCCAGATGGCTGCTAAGGAAGAAAATGTTTTATTTGGTGGTAGACTTGCAGAGTATAAGTATTACGATATGGACAAGGTAATTGAGTCCGCGTTTGCACTTATTGAAAAAGAGTTTAATTTGGAGATGAACTATGGTAAAGAAAGCAAAAGTCAGTATTATTATGCCGGTGTATAAGGTAGAAGAGTACGTTGGAAAAGCAATAGAGAGTATACAGGCACAGACTTTAACTGACTGGGAATTTCTTATAGTGGATGATGGAACTCCTGATAAGAGCGGAGAAATCTGCGATGAATACGCTAAAAAAGATGAGCGTATAACTGTAATTCACAAGGAAAATGGTGGGGCACCTAGTGCTAGAAATGTAGCCATAGATAAGGCCACAGGAGAATATTTTTACTTTATGGATTCCGACGACTGGGCAGAACCGATTATGCTTGAGGATATGTATAACCTTGCAAAAAAGGATGAGGCCCAGATGGTTGTTGCAGGATTTTACATTGATACCTACTGTGGTGGGGACAAGTATATTACAGACGATTATATGGTGGAAGATATGAAGTTTTCAGACAAGGAAAGCTTCAGAAAAAATGCCTATAAGCTTTTTGATAAAAACCTTTTATATACTCCATGGAATAAGCTCTTTGAGGCAAAGTATATAAAGGAAAATAATCTTAAGTTTCCTACAACTTTTTGGGATGATTTTCCATTTGTTATTAGTGTTATTAGGAATATCGAGAGAGTAACCGTAACATCCAAGCAGTATTATCATTTTTTACGTGCTAGAACTGAGTCAGAAACTTCTGCCTATAGACCGGGCATGTATGAAAAGCGAGAAGAAGAGCACGGTTGGATGATGGACCTATATAAGGAATGGCATATAGGAGACGGTGCAAGCACAGAGATGATTGCCAGAAGATATGTGGAAAGATTTATCGGTTGTATAGAAAATGTAACCAATCCAAAGTGCGATATGACCAAGAAGGAGAAAAAGCAAGAGATAGGTCGAATGCTTCAGAATCCTAGACTTGAAAAGATGCTTAAAAAAGCAAAGCCACGTTCTCTTCATATGAGAATTATGCTTCTTCCATTAAGGTGGAAGAATGTTGGACTTGCCTATACGGAAGCAAGGTTTATTACCTTTGTAAAAACTAGAAATACTAAGTTGTTTACAAGACTTAAGGTAGGAAGATAGTAGGAGATTATTATGGAAAAAAAACCATTTATAAGTATAATTACTCCTGTTTATAACGGTGAGTCATATATTGATGATGCTGTAAAATCAGTTATTGCCCAGACTTTTACAGATTGGGAACTTATACTTGTGGATGATGGTTCTAAGGATAAAAGCTTGTCGAAGTGCCTTGACTGGAGCGGAAAGGATTCAAGAATTAAGACTATATCTCTAGCCTGTAATGGTGGCGCTGGCAATGCTCGTAATATGGGTATGGATCTTGCCTGTGGCAGATATATCACATTTATGGATATAGACGACGTTATAGAAAAAGATTTGTATGAAAGGGTTACACAAGATGTAATTTCAGATGAGTCTATAGATATGGTTGTCTGGGGTGTTACTGAGGATTATGTGGATGAAACAGGTGCTATATGTAATACCAATGTTTTGAAATTAAAAGATAAGTTGTGTGATAATGTAGAGCTAGTTAGAAAAAGTGTCATCTTTCTTGAGGAAAAGACGCTCTTTGGATATCAATGGAATCATTTATACAAAAAAGATATCATAAAAGATAATGACATTAAGTTTGAGAATGTGGTTTTATATGAGGATTATTTTTTTAATCTGTCAGTTATAGAACACATAAAGAAAATGAAGATAAGTTCCTTTGCCGGTTATCACTATAGAAAAAGACAGGGTGAGAATGTAACTAATCGATTTATTCCAGAGTATTTTGTTTTGAGCAGAAGAAGAATAAAATCTATGGTGGATATGTATAAGAGTTGGAAGTTATACAGCCCTGTAGTTAAAAAGGTATGTGGAGAGCGTTATCTAAGATATATTTTATCTGGTCTTATGCGCAACAATATGCCAGAAGCAGAGATGTCTCATGAGGATAAAAAGAGATTTGTTGACAGCATGTATAGGGATGAGCTTTATAAAATGATTGGGTGCAATTGTCCAGTGGATAGTAAGGTTTTGGCTACATTACAGACTGCAATTAACAAAAAGTCTACGGTTGCTATTTTGACATTTGGGAAAATGGCATATCTTGGTAAGGTTAAGATGCCTGGTTTTTTCTCGAAAAAAGTATTGATGTAATTTTATGAGATAGGGCTATGTCCTATGGTGCAATTATGAAGAGAGTATTAGTATATGGAATGACAGATAATCCAGGAGGAATTGAGTCTTATCTTTTGACTGTTTTAGATAGGATTAAGGAGCAAGACGTCCAACTAGATTTTGTCACAGATTTCCCCACAATTGCATATGAAGAGGAGCTTAAACAAGCAGGTTCGAAGATATACTATATACCTGCAAAGGGAAAGAAGTTGTTTAAACATTGGGCAGGGATGAAAAGAATTCTAAAAGCTCATACGGAATACGAAAGTGTTTATTTCAACCTGTTGGATGCAGGTGGTGTTTTTACTGCCATTGTAGCTAAAATGATGAAGAGAAAGGTTGTTGTACACAGTCATAACGGAGATACGGACAAGCAAAGACTTCACAAGATATGTAAGCCATTTCTTATAAAAATTACAGACGAATATTTAGCATGCTCTAATCTGGCAGCTAACTATATGTTTGGAGAAAAGGTTCTTAGCAAAAAGAAGGTATTGATTATACCTAATGCTATTGATGCTAAAAAGTTTTCTTATGATGAAGAAAAACGATTAGATGTAAGAAGAAAATTAGGTGTTGAAGATAAGTTTGTTGTGTGTCATATAGGACGTATAAGCAGACAAAAAAATCCATATAGATTATTGGACATATTTGAGGAAGTATATAAAAAAGATACATCCGCTGTGCTTTTGTATGTAGGAGATGGCGATATGTCCACTGAGATTCACCAAGATGTTGAAAAAAGATTAGATATCATAACAAAAGAAGGTTATGAACCACACATACGTATGCTTGGTGTGAGGTCTGATATTCCTGATATTATGCAGGCGGCAGATGTCTTTTTGTTGCCATCCTTATATGAGGGATTGCCAATAGTTGCCATAGAAGCACAAACAGCGGGATTGCCTGTTGTTATGTCCACTAATATTACTAAGGAGGTTGCTTTGTGTGATAAAGCAGAGTTTGTAAGCCTCGAAGAAGGTAATAAGGTGTGGGTGGAAAAGATATTATCTCATAAAGGGGAGATAAGAACTAGCAAAGAAGAAGCTATAAGGGAAGCTGGTTATGATAAAAATCATATGTCCAAAGCAGTCTTAAAGCTTATGGAGGTTCTATAAAAATGATTGATAGAGTGTTTATTACACTATTTTATATATATGCCTGTGTGAGCTCATGTAATCTTACCTTTGGTGGAGATATAGTCAGATACATTATGTGGCCAGCTATGGTTATGGGATGCGTATTGGTTGTATATCGCTTGATAAAGTATAAGAAATATATTAAAATGCCAGCCTTTGTTGCATCCATAGGAATGCTGGTTAGCATTTCCTTATCTACAATAGCTAATCGTGAGTATAATTTCAAAGAAAATATTCTTTATTGTGCTTATTGGTTTATATTTTTTATTGTACTTTACGGTGTTAAATCTGACACTTCCATTGACAAGATAAAAAAGGACTTTGAATACTTAGGTATATTAATACTTGTAAGTATTAATCTTAGTGTTATCATCGGATTTATTCAAATGGCAGATGGATATTCTAGATACTTGGCTCATCCGGAAAGTGGTTTTGGTTATTGGCAGGGCTTTGCCATAGGAAGACTATGGGGCTTGTATCTTAATCCTAACCGTGGAGCTATATCTATTGCTTTGGCGGTGGCTATAGTGTTGTACTTTATAGTTAAGTTTAAGTCAAGAGTAGTAAAAGCAATAGGAATAATTGATATAGTGGCGATGAATGTTTATATTGCTTTATCAGATTCTAGGTCAGGGGCAGTTTCCTTTGGCGTTTTACTTGGTATATACGTTTTCTTTTTACTTTTGTGTAGACTTAAGGACAAAGAAAAATGTAGAGCAGTTAATATAATAGGTGTAATTACAATTAGTGCAGT
>JAGBBM010000089.1 GCA_017938485.1 Lachnospiraceae bacterium | reverse complement strand
TGATAGAATGAGGTCTGATATTTATGGGATTACAAATGTTTAGGGAGAGGAAAAATGGAACTAAAGGATATTTTTGAACGGCAGCATAAACGAGTGTACCGTATAGCCATGCTTATGCTAAATAACGTGTCAGATGCTGAAGATGCCGTACAAAATGTGTTTCTAAAATACATAGAAAAGGGTTCTTCTTTTGAAGATATAGAACATGAAAAGGCTTGGTTTATTACGGTTACTAGAAATTATTGTAAGGATCAGTTAAAGAATTTTTGGAAGCGTAATGTGGATATGGGAGATATACCCGAGCAAATTCAAGAGGAAGAACAGGATAATGAATTGCTGGAACATATTATGAAATTACCAGATAAGTATAAGGAAGTAATATACCTATTTTATTACGAGGATTATTCAATAAAGGAAATGTCAAAGATATTAGACAGAAAAGAAAGTACTATACAAACTCAGCTTAAAACTGCTAGAGATAAGCTGAAAAAAGTGATTCAGGAGGTTAGCTATTATGAGTGAAAATAATAAAAAAATAATAAAAGACTCTATTGATAGATTATCACCTACTGAAGAACAGTCATTGAAAATGTGGGAGCGTCTTTCTGAGGCAGTATCAGAAAATAAATCTGGAAATGAGGTTACAAATGAAAAAGTTGTATCATTAGAAAATGTAAGAAAGCAAAAAGGTAAAGCTGGAAATAAGCTTGTCAAAACGATGATTGGTGTGGCTGCGTCAATTATGATTATAATCCTAGCAGGAATAGGAGCAAATAAAGCCACAGGTGGAAAGGTATATGCTGCAATTAAGGAGTGGGTATCTATATTTCAGGGCAAACAGGATGTTGCTGGTAATATAGAAGACTCTTACGATAAGAATAATACAGTATATGCACCTAAAATCCACTATATAGACGATGAAATCTTAATATTGGCTGATTCTAGAGGTGCTATAGTATATGATTTAGACCAAGGCAATGTAAATGCTACTATTGATACCCAAAAGGTTGATTGTGTATACTTTGAGGGTGATAAAAAACAAAGTCATATTGTTATGGAAGAAAACAGAGTAATAGTGTTTAATTCAGAAGAAAATTCACCTATAGGAAGCTATTATACCTTTGATTTGAGTGAGGCAGATGGTGGAGAGCTTACTACATATGAGATAGGGGAAGATAAAACAGAGTTAGATAGATATTATCAAATGTGGCAGTTGAATGAAAAGAATTATGAATACACATACGAAAGATATAATGAAAATGAAGAAGTGTCACAGATGTTTTCTATAGAATCTGAAAGTGTATACAGTGAACATTCTATTAACTGGACTAATGAAACAGGTAAAAATTGTAGTAGCTTTATACTTTATTCAGAAGGTGTAACTTGTCTTTATACAGAGGTTGAGGGCTTAGATTCATTTCTTGTAAATGAAATTGATTTAGGTACAGGTAGTCCTAGTGAACAAGAAGATATATACCTTACAGAATTTATTTATACAGGTGATAACGGAAAGATTAAGGCAATATATGAATATATGAGAGATGAATATACAATGTTCCTTGAGGATAATCAGGTGTGTATTCCAGGATATGTTATATATAAAGAAGTTGAAAAAGACGGAGAATATCTTGTTTTCGGCAACTTCTGGGCATATGGATATCAGCTAAATGGCTCAATTATAGAAGCTCAATCGGGATATGAGATGCCAGCTTGTTTTCACTTAAAAAAGGAAGGGGACAATTATAAGGTCATATCTGTGGAAAAAGCATTAGACGGAAGTTATTTAGAGGATATTCAGGAATTTACTAAGGACTATCCAGAAGTGTACGAGCAATTTATTACATTGGACGATGAAAAAAGAGTTGAATCTATGAGAGTATATTTGGAAATGTATGTAACAGATAATAACCTAAGTATTGAGTATTTTAGTGAATATGGAAGTGACCCAATAAAAATATTATCAGAATAATTCTTATGTCAGACAGCATATAAGCTGTCTGATTTTTTTATCATAATAATTCACAAATATTTCTTAGTTTTTATGTTAAATCACCTTGACAAAATCTATGGCTAGTGGTAGATTATGATATAGAGTTAGCACTCGAACAAGATGAGTGCTAATAATCCTAAGAAGGAGTGATGGAATGGAGCTGGATGAGCGTAAGAAGAAAATCCTTAAAGCCATTATAGCTAACTACCTTGAAACCGGTGAACCGGTGGGGTCACGAACAATTTCAAAGTATACTGATTTGAACCTTAGTTCTGCAACAATCAGAAATGAGATGGCTGACTTAGAGGAACTTGGATACATTATTCAGCCACATACTTCCGCAGGAAGAATTCCTACCGATAAGGGTTACAGATTCTATGTAGATAACCTTATGGAAGAAAAGGAAGAAGTGGAAGAGGTAAAAAGCTCATTGCTTGAGAGAGTTGACAGGATGGAGTTACTTCTTAAGCAGGTAGCAAAGGTTCTCGCATACAATACCAACTACGCAACTATGGTAACCGCCCCTAAGTACAATAAGACAGTTAAGTTTATACAGCTTTCCCAGGTGGATATAGATAACTTACTTGCTGTTATAGTGGTTGAGGGTAACATAGTTAAGAATCAGCTGATTCCTGTAGGTGTAGAACTTGCTAATGAGGATATATTGAAGTTTAACATACTTCTTAATACCTTTTTGCAGGGAGCAAGCCTAGAGGATATCAACATAGAGATGATTCAGACTATGAAGACTCAGGCAGGAGAGTATGAGGGCATACTTGATCAGATATTTAAAGGAATTGTTGATGCAATTCACGAAGCAAAGGAATTGGAGATATACACCAGTGGAGCTACCAATATACTCAAGTATCCAGAGCTTGGAGATATAAGTAAGACTAGTGAGCTTCTTGAGAAATTTGAGGATAAAACAGAACTTTCTCATATGCTTGAGGAGACAGCGGGAAGAGAAGATAGCGAAACAGGGATTCAGGTATATATCGGTGATGAGACACCTGTACAGAACATGCAGGATTGTTCATTAGTTACAGCAACTTACAAGATGCCGGAGGGTGCTACAGGAACCATAGGTATCATCGGACCAAAACGAATGGATTACAAAAAGGTTGTTAGTACACTTAAGAATTTAACTGTTGAGTTAGATGATATATTTAAGAAAGGCAAAGAGGTGAACAGCGATGGCTGAGAAGAAAGTTAAGAAAACTAGTGCCGATGAAACAGTAGAAGAAGTTAAGGTAGAAGAAACTTCTGTTAACGAGGGCACGGAAGTTGCTATAGATGAGGTAGAGAATGTAGCTGAGGCTGATGCAGAAGCAGCAAGACCAAAGCCTGTACCAAAGGGTAGCAGAAGAGGAAGCAAGTCTCTTATGATAGAGCTTGAAAAGACAAAGGAACTTGCAAAGGATAACGAGGAAAAGTACAAGAGACTTTTAGCTGAGTTTGAGAATGCAAGACAAAGAACAGAAAAAGAGTCAAAGAAATTATACGACATCGGAGCAAAAGATGCTTTAGAAAAGCTTCTTCCGATAGTTGATAATTTTGAGAGAGCATTAGCAAGTATTCCTGAGGAGGATAAGGAAAGAGGATTTGAGCAGGGTGTAGATATGATTTACAAGCAGCTTATGGCTTCCTTAGAGGGAATTGGAGTAGTTCCTATGAATGCTGAGGGTAAGGAGTTTAATCCAGATTTACACAACGCAGTTATTCATATTGAGGACGAAAACTTCGGCGAGAACATAGTCGTTGAAGAGATGCAAAAAGGTTATATGTACAAAGACCAGGTGCTTAGACACAGTATGGTAAAAGTAGCTAACTAATTAATTTTTATAAAATGGAGGAATAAAAAAATGGGTAAAATTATTGGTATCGATTTAGGAACAACAAATTCATGTGTAGCTGTTATGGAAGGTGGTAAGCCAGTTGTTATCACTAACGCTGAGGGTGCAAGAACTACACCATCTGTAGTTGCATTTACAAAGTCAGGTGAGAGAGTAGTTGGTGATGCTGCTAAGCGTCAGGCTGTTACAAATGCTGACAAGACTATCTCTTCTATCAAGAGACATATGGGTTCAGATTACAAGGTAACTATTGATGATAAGAAGTATTCTCCACAGGAGATTTCAGCCATGACTCTTCAGAAGCTTAAGGCTGATGCAGAGGCATATATAGGTGAGAAGGTAACTGAGGCAGTTATCACTGTTCCAGCTTACTTCACTGACTCACAGAGACAGGCTACAAAGGATGCTGGTAAGATTGCAGGTCTTGATGTTAAGCGTATTATCAACGAGCCTACAGCAGCAGCTCTTTCATATGGTCTTGACAACGAAGAAGAGCAAAAAATTATGGTATACGACCTTGGTGGTGGTACATTTGATGTTTCTATCATCGAGATTGGTGATGGTGTAATTGAGGTTCTCGCTACAGCTGGTGATAACAAACTCGGTGGTGATGACTTTGATAACGCAATTACAGAGTATATGTTAGCTGAGTTTAAGAAGACTGAAGGCGTAGACCTTTCAACTGATAAGATGGCTATGCAGAGACTTAAGGAAGCAGCAGAGAAGGCTAAGAAGGAGCTTTCATCAGCTACAACTACTAACATCAACCTTCCTTTCATCACTGCAACACAGGATGGTCCAAAGCACTTTGATATGGACTTAACAAGAGCTAAGTTTGATGAGCTTACAGCTAATCTTGTAGATAGAACTAAGACTCCTGTTCAGACAGCACTTAAGGATGCTGGTCTTGCTCCATCAGAGCTTGATAAGGTTCTTTTAGTTGGTGGTTCAACTCGTATCATTGCTGTTCAGGATATGGTTAAGAAGTTAACTGGTAAGGAGCCATTCAAGGGTATCAACCCAGATGAGTGTGTTGCTATCGGTGCTTCAATTCAGGGTGGTAAGCTTGCTGGTGATGCAGGTGCAGGTGAAATCCTTCTCCTTGACGTTACTCCACTTACACTTTCAATTGAGACAATGGGTGGTATTGCAACTCACCTTATCGAGAGAAATACAACAATTCCTACAAATAAGAGCCAGATATTCTCAACTGCACAGGATAATCAGGATGCAGTAGATATCAACATCGTACAGGGTGAAAGAGAGTTCGCTAGAGATAACAAGTCTCTTGGTAGATTCAGACTTGACGGTATTGCTCCAGCTAGACGTGGTGTACCACAGATTGAGGTTACATTTGATATCGATGCAAATGGTATCGTTAATGTATCAGCTAAGGACCTTGGAACTGGTAGAGAGCAGCACATCACTATCACTTCAGGTACTTCACTTTCAGATGAGGATATCGAAAGAGCAGTTAAGGAAGCTGCAGAGTACGAGGCAGCTGATAAGAAGCGTAAGGAAGCTATCGAGACTAGAAATGATGCAGATGCTATGGTATTCCAGACAGAAAGAGCACTTTCAGATGTTGGTGACAAGCTTTCAGGTTCAGAGAAGAGCCAGGTTGAGGCTGACTTAAAGGCACTCAAGGAGATTATCGAGGGAACAGACCCAGATGCAATGACTGACTACGATGTAGAGAAGATTAAGGCTGGTAAGGAAACTCTTATGAATTCAGCTCAGGCACTTTTCTCAAAGTTATATGAGCAGAATGGTCCTGGTGCAAATGCAGGTACAGGAACTGGAACTCCTGATTTCTCAGATGCAGATGTTGTTGATGGAGACTACAAGGAAATCTAATTTCTAGAAATTCGTAGTTATATGACTTATCAACTATAAATTTGAGGATTAAGGGTGAATTCAGATGGCAGATAAGAGAGATTATTATGAGGTGCTCGGCATAACAAAGGGCGCTACGGATGCTGAGATTAAAAAGGCATATCGTGTAGTTGCTAAAAAGTATCATCCAGATACAAATCCTGGTAATGCTGAGGCAGAAGAAAAATTCAAAGAAGCAGCAGAAGCATATGCAGTGCTTTCAGACCCTGAGAAAAAGGCAAAGTATGACCAGTATGGTCATGCTGCCTTTGAACAAGGTGGTGGCCCAGGTGGTTTCGGCGGTTTCGATTTTGCAGATATGGGAGATATCTTTGGAGATATCTTCGGAGACATGTTCGGTGGTGGTTCCAGACAGCGTCAGTCAAACGGACCTGTTAAGGGAGCAAATATCAAGACTACAGTACGTGTAACTTTTGAGGAGGCTGTGTTTGGTACACAGGAAGAACTTGAACTTCCTCTTAAGGATGAGTGTGATGTATGTAATGGTAGTGGAGCTCAGCCTGGACATCAGCCAGAAACTTGTTCAAAATGTGCTGGTAAGGGACAGGTGGTATATACACAGCAGTCACTTTTCGGTATGGCAAGAACAGTGCAGTCATGTCCTGATTGTGGTGGTTCTGGTAAGCTTATTAAATATAAGTGTAGTAACTGTGCTGGTTCTGGATTTGTTAAGAGTAAAAAGAAGATTCAGATTGCAGTTCCAGCTGGTATAGATAATGGTCAGAGTATTCGTATTCGTGAGAAGGGTGAGCCTGGTATAAATGGTGGTGGAAGAGGAGATCTTCTTGTAACTGTACTCATTGACAGACATCCAACCTTCCAGAGACAGGAATATGACCTTTATTCATCAGAGCCAATCAGCTTTACTCAGGCTGCACTTGGTGGAAAGATAACCATCAATACAATTGATGGACCATATGACTTAGATATTAAGCCAGGTACTCAGACCGATACTAAGGTTAAGCTTAAAGGCAAGGGTGTTCCTACTCTTCGTAATAAGAATGTAAGAGGTGACCACTATGTAACACTTGTTGTACAGGTGCCTGATAAGCTTACTGAGGAGCAGAAATCTATACTTAACCAGTATGCTAACACAACTACTGTAAACGCTCGTTCTTCAACAGATTCAGCTGGTGGATTTAGCTTTGGTGATCACAAGAAGAAAAAAGGATTTAAGAAATTATAAGGAATAAAATATTATGGTGTGGACTAAACTTACAATCGATACAACTACTGAGGCAGTTGATATCTTAAGCGCTTTTTTAGATGATTTAGGCGTTGAAGGAATTATGATTGAAGATAATGTTCCACTTACAGAAGAAGATAAAAAAGCTATGTTTGTTGATATACCTCTTATTGAAGGAGAGGATGATGGAACTGCAAAGGTTTCATGCTTTATCGATGATAGCTTCGATATCGACACTTTAAAGGCGGATATAGTTGCAGAACTTACCCGCCTTGAAGAGTTTTTACCTGTAGGTACTAAGAACATTACTTTAGGTAATACAGAGGATAAGGATTGGATTAATAACTGGAAACAGTTCTTTAAGCCTTTTAGATTATATGACAATATAGTTATTAAACCAACTTGGGAAGAACTTACAGATGCTAAAGAAGGAGATATGGTGGTTGAGATTGACCCTGGTATTGCTTTTGGTACAGGTTCTCACGAGACTACTAAGCTCTGTATAGGACAGCTTAAGAAGTATCTTAAGGATGGGGACACAGTATTTGATGTGGGCTCAGGAAGTGGAATACTTTCTATTATCAGCGTTATGCTTGGTGCGGGATTTGTACATGGTATGGATATTGACGAGGTAGCGGTACGTGCAAGTCTTGAAAACAGAGAAGTAAATGGCATAAGCGAAGAAAAGCTTGCTCTTACTTGTGGAAATCTTCTTGCTAGTGATGATGAAGCTGCAAAGAAGGCATTTGAGGTAAATAAAGGCAAAAAGTATGATATAGTAGTGGCTAATATACTTGCGGATGTAATTATTCCACTTTCTGGTGTAATTAAGCCATTCCTTAAGAAAGAGGGATATTTTATAACATCAGGAATTATCGATATGAAGGAAGACGCAGTTAAAGAGGCACTTCTTTCAAATGGATTTAAGATAATTGATATAGTTCATATGAACGACTGGGTTTCTATAATAGCTAAAATCGCATAGAACATTATATTAGAAAATTATATTAGAATAAAAACTGTTGATTTAAATAGTCAGCAGTTTTTTTATTCTTGTATTTTAAAGTATTTTCTTTACTATCTATAACTTTATATGGTAAAATATATGACAGTGAATTATGATATTTTGAGTGCAGAGATATAGGCAAATAGGAGGATATATGATTAATACAGTAGATAATCTTAAAGGTACAGATAAGAATAACGCTATGGCACTTGGGTGCTATACAGCTTACAATGTTTTATTGCTTTCATTTTACTTACTCGAAGTAATAAAGGGAAGCAGAACCTGGGGCTATTATGTAATTTTTGCTATATTATCCTTGGTGCCTCTTGTTATGTGTCATATATGTTATAGAGTAAACAAGGAAAGTGATAAACTTAAGCTTATTATCGCTATTGGATATCCTATTTTCTATACATATACTATATTTACCACTGTATCACCACTTGCATTTTTGTATGGTATTCTTATACTTGTTGTTATGCTTGTGTATGCAGAAACTCTTCTTACAAGTATTTTTGGTGGTGTAATATTCCTTATCAATGTTGCTCACGTTATATATCTTGTTGCTACAGGAGAGCTAGTGAAGGCTGATTTGCCAGATATTGAGATTAGATTGGCATTTACCTTAGTTTTAGTTATATTTGCCAATTTGATTACAAAGACTATGGTAAAACTTAATCAGGCTCGTATGGCACATATTGAAAGTGAAAAAGAGCATATTGAAGAGATGCTTAGTCAGATTATGGATATATCCAATACTATGACAAACAGTATCGGTGTTGTATATGAGAAGATGGAGCAACTTGAGGAATCAGTTTCTAAGACAAAGGAGTCTATGGAAGAGGTTTCACATGGTACAACGGATACTGCAGAATCAGTTCAGATGCAGCTTATGAAAACAGAGGAGATTCAGGATTTTATAAGCAAGGTTGAGGAAGTTTCTGGAACTATTGATACTGAAGTGGAGGATGCCACAGAAGAGATTAATCAGGGCAAGGAAAAGATAGATGAGCTTATTAAGCAGGTTGGTATATCAGATGATGCAAGTTCAAAGGTTTCAAAGGAGTTAAATGAGCTTGTTGAATATACTGGCAATATGCAGTCAATTATTGAACTCATTGACAATATTACATCTCAGACAAGTCTTCTTTCTCTTAATGCTTCTATTGAGGCTGCCCGTGTTGGTGAGGCTGGAAAGGGATTTGCAGTTGTTGCATCTGAGATATCTAATCTTGCTGAGCAGACTCAGAATGCTACAGTTGAGATTACTGAGTTAATTAACAATATTTCTTCAGAGCTTGAGGAAGTTGTTGCGGTAGTAAATTATCTCATGGATAACAATAAGCTTCAGAGTATTGCTGCAACAGAGACAGCATCAAGCTTTGAGACAGTTGCATCAAGAGTAGCTGATATTAGAGAACAGGCTAAGGAGATGACTGAGATAGTAGTTGACTTAGCTAACTCAAACGAATCAATTGTAGAGAGCATTCAGACTATATCTGCTGCTACAGAGGAAGTTACAGCTCATTCAAATGTAACTTTAGAGTGTAGTGAGGAGAACAGCTCTATAGTTGATGAAGTTGGAGAGGTAGTTTGCGAGTTACAGTCTTTGGCAAACAGATTGAACAATCTGGAAAGACAGCAAGCTTAGGAAGTTGTAGTTAATATTTAGGGATATGTATTATGCATCGTTTTTTTGTAGATAATTGTAGTGTTATAAAAGACAATATAATAATAGATGGTAGTGATGTAAACCATATTAAAAATGTGCTTCGCCTCAGATGTGGCGAGCACATTTTAGTTAGTAATGGAAATGGTATGGATTATGAGTGCTCTATAGTGGAGATTGCCACAGATACTGTAACTGCTAAAGTTTTGGATGTATTCAAAAATGCGGCAGAATTACCTGTAAACATAACCTTGTTTCAGGGAATGCCTAAGCAAGATAAGCTGGAACTTATTATTCAAAAGAGTGTTGAGCTGGGAGTAAGAGAGATAGTTCCAGTTATAACTAAACGTTCAGTGGTTAAGATTGACGAAAAGAAAGCTGGCAAGAAGATAGAAAGATACAACGCCATAGCAGAATCAGCTGGCAAGCAATCCGGGAGAGGCATAATTCCAGAGGTAAAGGAGTTTATGACCTTTAAACAAGCTATAGAATATGCCAAGACCCTTGAGATGAACATCATTCCATATGAAGAAGCAGAAGGTATGGAATATTCACGAGAGGTTATAAAAGATATCAAGAATCATAAGTCCTTAGGCATTTTTATAGGTCCAGAGGGTGGATTTGCCAAGGAAGAAGTGGAACTTGCCATGTCTATGGGCGCTAAGTGTATAACCTTAGGTAACAGAATACTTAGAACTGAGACAGCGGGACTTGCGGTGCTGTCTATAATTATGTTTGAGATAGATAATTGATGCATAGAGAGAAAGAGGAAAAAATGGGAGAAAGTAATTCAAATAATGGAGGAACAATTATTAGTTCTATCCGATTTGTTATCAGTGTGTTAACATGTTTGTTTTGTCTTGTAATTATAACTAGAGTTAATGGAGATTATATTGAAACACTGTTTAATTTTGATGATATTTTTCAGGGAGTAGAACGTTCGATTAGAATCGATAATATTTCATATTTTATTGGTGAACATCTTGAAAGTATTTTTGATGGAATTAATTTATTGTTGATTATGGCGATACTTATATTTGCTATAGCAGAATATGAGAGTATTATTTTAGAAAATATTTTGTATGGTTACAAACTTCATATTACGGGAATGATAGTGTGTATATTTGCATATATGATATACTTTATTGATTTTATTGTTATTTTTGGGGGCGAGTTTGTAAGAGCATCCGAAACAGTGGTTTTTTTAGTTGGTTTAATTTTCATTATACTTTTCTTTGTGTTTGATTTAATTGTATATTTTAAAATAAAATCTCATTTGAACATTGTCAAAAATAAAATGCTATATTATATAATTATTTTTATTGGTATTCTTTCCTCTTTTGATTTTGCAATTATAAATGTGGTGGCGAATTCAGGTGATTATTTAAAATACAGAGAAACAATGGAAAATCAAGGTAGTGAACTATCACAAACTGTTGAATATCAGATGGGAAACTATTATGCACAAAATGGTGTTTACGGAGATGGAAATATTTATATTATAACTGATGGACAAGATATTGGACGAGAAAAAAATGAAAATATTATTTTTAGAATAGACGAAAACGGTTATCACGAAGAGATATATTCTTTCTTTGGTTATACAGATTACGACCCGTATATAGGATATTATGATGGTTGTTTATATATTCAAGTGGTCAAGGATGATGATTCATCCAATAGAGTAAAAATTATTAAGATATCGGTTGACGAAAAGAAAGAAGAGACATTAATTGAAAATAATGATTATAGATATATATTTGCTGTGGTGGAGAATAAGTTATACTATTATGTGAAAAATAAAACAGAACCGATAACTATAATGTGCTTTGATTTAGACAATAATTCACAACAAGTATATGATTCTGGTATAGATGATTTTCGTTTGGATAATGGATTATGGTTGGGAAGATTTTTATATAATCAAAGAAATATAGCGTATTTTTGTGAGGAAAGTTGCTGTTATGCTAATTCTAATGATTGGTGCATGCGACAATTTTATAAAAATTACATATATAATTTTTCGTATGATGTAAATAGCGTGAATTATTATCCAGATTTACTGTTTAGAGAAGATATAACAAAAGATGAAGGAGATAATGAAGTTATAGATAAATATGTTCAACAATTTAATATCTACAATAGTACAATATATTATGTGAAAGGGTATGAGGATAATCTTGAATTATGGAGTTGTGCCATGGATGGCACAGATAAAGAATATATTGCTACTTTAGATATTGAGGAACCATACATAATATATCGTGATAACGGGGAAGAATTTTACAAATATCATATATGTAATAATATGATAGTAGGGGAAAAATATGTAGTATGTGATTTTGGAGATATAGGAACGAATGTTGATGAACGAATTATTGTAAATTTAGAAGGTGGCACAATCGAAAAAATTGTGTTTGAGTAAAAAACACCTACAGTAAGGAGCAACTATGGAAGTATATTTTGATAATGCTGCAACAACAGCAGTTTATCCAGAAGTAAAGAATTTAATGATAAAGCTTTTAGAGGAGGATTATGGTAATCCTTCATCCCTTCATATGAAGGGGGTTGAAGCTGAAAGATACATTAAGCAGGCTACAACTCAGATTGCAAAGGAATTAAAGTGTCAGGAAAAGGAGCTTACATTTACTTCAGGTGGTACAGAGTCTAACAATCTGGCTATTATAGGTGCTGCTATGGCTAAAAGAAGAGCTGGTAAGCACATAATTACCACTAACATAGAACATGCTTCTGTGTCGGCGACTATGGAGTTTCTTTCAAAGGAGGGTTATGAGATAAGCACTGTAGGTGTTAACCAGGATGGAACAGTCAATCTAGAGGAGTTAAAGGACACATTAAGAGAGGATACTATTCTTGTATCCGTTATGTATGTTAATAACGAGATAGGTACGATTCAGCCTATAGAGGAGATTTCTAAGATTATTAAGGCCTACAATCCATCTATACTATTTCATGTAGATGCTGTTCAAGCCTTTGGAAAGATAGTATTTTCGCCTAAGAGATTAGGTGTAGATTTGCTTAGTATAAGCGGTCACAAGATTCACGGACCAAAGGGTTCCGGTGTGCTTTATATTAAGGATAAGACCTTGATTAGACCTATTATATATGGCGGTG
>JAGBBM010000088.1 GCA_017938485.1 Lachnospiraceae bacterium | reverse complement strand
TTATCATACGTTGCATATGGCTCAGGTTGATGGAGATTATGAACCATTAAGGGGATACTTTGAGAAACAGCAAAAAGAATTCTATGAACAAATAAAGGCGTATGTAGAGATAGATAGAAAAAGAGAATTATCTAATATGGATATAGAACGTGAAAGATAATAAATAGTAATTTAGGAGGGAATAACATGGTTTCACTTACATTCAAATTCAACGAAGAAAAGGTTGCAGATGCAGGACTTACTTGTGATGATTTGCTTGTGCAGATGAGAGAACATGCTAAGAAGTATAACATTGAAGAAATAGAATACGGAGTATTTGCAAAGGAAGGTCCGGATGCAGTTGCAGTAGTTGGCATGATTATACCTAAAATAATAAGATATAATATAGAGCTTGTTGATTTTTTGGAAGAGTGGACATACGATATAAATGGAAGACCTGAGGATTGTATAGAAGAAGCAAGATATTGGGAGGGAAGACGTGGGTTACAAATGGCAAGATGATTCCGAAAAATTAGATTATACCAATAGAAAACAGATATCATTTGATATCGATACAAAAGTAGCATATAAAATATTGGGAAATAATTATAATAACATTTATGGTTATATTAGAGATTATTTAAAAAACAATGGTTTTAAACATATTCAGGGGAGTGTATATCAAAGCATAGAGCCATTAAAGACATCTCGTATAATGGTGCATATAGATATGCTGGTATCCACATATCCTTACTTAGAAAAGTGTATCAGAGATATAAATGTAACAGAGATATTAGAGGTTAGCAATTTGAATTATCTGTTATCGTATGACGGAACACCTGGCCGATATGAAGGACAGTACATACAACGCAGAGTAACAGAAGATTTTGAAAGATAGATATTGAAGACATGATGAACGTATTAATTGGTGCGTTCTTTTTTATTTGGAGGAGAAAAAATGGAACGATTAGAACAACAAATAAAAGACCATAAATGGTTTATATTTATTAAAATAGTGTTGATATTTATAAGTGGAGTAATGACTGGTGTCAGTATTATAATGCCAGGTTATTGGATTCAAATGATACTATTTGCGGTGTGTTGGGTACTCCTTAGCGGATATGCCCTCTGGATGGTATTTGAGGAGATTAGGATCCTGACGCAGCTAAACGTAATTCACGAAATGCAAGAGATGCATCAGATATTAGCTGATGAGGTGACCAAGACAGAGGAACATATCCGCAAGGAGGTACTGTAAGTAATTACTTAAGGGCTACTAGCAAGGCCAAGATAGTAATTAGTCTGTCGATGTCGTCTCTTGATGTCAATGCAAATTTAATTGCTCTTTTCATGATATCACCTCCTTCAAATACTATTAGACGAATAAATTGAAATTACGATTATTTTTGACGACGCATATTAGTAAAACGAAACTTGTCGAAAAAAACTAATCATTTCATTAGACTAATGAAATAAAAAAAATATAACCAAAAAAATAAAAAAATTAAATTTTGTACATTTGTGTTTTTTATTTACATATGTTAATATGATAAAAACAAATATATTTTTAAGAAATGTACATTTTCTTGAAAATATATGATGTTAAATACAAATGGGTAATAATATTTTTAGCAAAATGAAAGGAAGGTGCAAAATTATGCATAGACTCATAATTGGAACAGTTATTATAGGTGCATTGGCGATAGGTACAGCGAACCTCATAGATATAGACATAAACAAGACTGCTGCACCTGACGAGAAGAACTTGACCGAAACAGAAATTATGGTTGAGAATTTAGAAGTGGTTGGAAGTACATTGAGATTAAACTATGGTGTAGAGGTAGAAGAGCTTGAAACCACAGAAGAATCGAAAGAAGATATAACAGAGCTTGAAGCAGATGAAACCGAGCAGGAAGGAATGGAAATTACTGATGAAGACCTTGAAGGAACGGATTATGAATATCCTTCCTCGGCGGGTAATGGTTCTGCATCAGGAAGCTCATCAGGAGGTACAAGTAATCAGCAGCAGACTAATAATCAGACCACTAACCAAACCACAAGTAATCAGACTACAACTAATTCAAGTGGTTCTGCATCCGGAGGTTATGGGGGAGTATACTATATCCCACCAGTCGAAGAAGAAACTACAGAGGCAACCACAGAGGAAGAACTTGAAGCTGTATGGGTGGTAGACCAGGAAGAACAGATAAATACTTATCCTGTGTATGAAACGGTGTATCATAACGTTTGTAATTCGTGTGGTGAAATAATTGATTATGTTGAACTAGAACATATGCAAGGTCCTTGCTCCAGTTGGTCTGGTGACGTGCCATTTACAGTACAGACAGGAACCTATACAGAGATTATTCCGGAACAAGGACACTGGGAGTATAGATAGGATACTTTTACCTATTGATAGTGGGGAGAGATAAATGTGCGAGACGAGAATGTATATATTAATAAATATGAAAAGGCAAAGACCGATTTAGTTGATATCATAGTTTGTTTGTGTATTGGGGCATTAATTGCTTATGTATATTACGAGTTTGTAGGAACATTTTATATTGAGTCCACATATGTATTTCTCGTTATGCCATATGGTATAAAGAAAACATGGAATTCATTACTTGTAATGCGAGCTGGCTCAATGGAAATGTGGTTCATGTGGTTCTTTTACATGGCAATTAAACTTCTTATTGCTGTTGTGTATGGAGCTATTGGTGTTCCGGTTTGTCTTATAAATGATGTAATTCAAATATGTGCAAAAGAATAGAAAGGAGTGTATGTAATGGGAGAATGGAAAGAACCTTATACTATGTGTTCTACATGTAGAGCAATGGGTGAAGTAGTGTGTCCTGATTGTTATGGCTCTGGACATGATGTAAATACTGATGAGGACTGTTATACTTGTAATGGTACAGGACATGTCGAATGTCCAACTTGTCATGGGGATACATATGTTAGAAACAAGTGGTAAAATTTAAAGAACCAGATTATATTATGTTATGGAGGATAAAATTCTATGAGTACAAAAACGAATGGAACTAATAGGCAACATAATCGTTATGAATTTTTAGCTGGTGGAAAACATACTCATGATTGGTATGATAGTAAAACAGGGATGATGGGTTCTCATGGTGAGAATACAACTAACGAAGATAAATCATGGGCAGGAAAAAGAGCTAATGAAACTATGACTCGTGGTGATTGGAGTAAGGGTGTCAAGAATTAGTTGAAAAGTTATCAAGAGGATAAAAAGAAAATGTGACTAAGGAACGTACTATATTACGTTCCTTTTTTGATGGGGAGGGAGTGTAGTATGGGGTTTAGATTATATGACTATTTAAGTAAATTAACACAAGAAGAATTATTTGTATTATTGGTGGTATGTGTATCGATATCGGCTGGTGTTGGTATTGTTGCGCTAATATGGGAGTTGGTAAAAAAGAGGAGGAAAAAAGATGAATGAAATAAAAAATAAAGCAGAAATAAAGTTATATAGAAAATGGATGGTATTTCACATAGCGCTGGTATTCTTTGCCGGAAGCAATTACGGAATGTGCATAAGCGATGCCAACGCCAGTGCTAATGTAATAGTCTCATTAACAATACTTTATATTATAAGTGTAATTACTAACATTGGGGCAGTAATGTGTATAAGTTATTTAATGTGTAGAGAGAAAGAACAGGACGAAATAGAGGAAAATTGACAGTAATATTGGAAATATGTAGAATGGAGGTGTAAGGATGAGATATATACAAATAGCCTTATGTATTATATTGATGATTAGGATAGGAGGTATGATTCGCAGGAAAACCAATGTGAAAGAAGGAAGACACTGGATATGGAGTATGTATGTAGAGACAGGCATATTATTTGCATTGGCATATAAAGAAGTATTTTATACTGGCATCGAGTCGCTGATACTATACCATATTTGTTTAGTATATACGTTAGTATATGAAATTAAGAAGACTAATACACTTGTATTGAAGATTGTATGGGCAATAGGAATAGTAGTGTTTTCTTGTTTAATGACATTATCCTGTAAAAATTATATATGAAGAGGATATTTTATATAACATACAAAATAGCTGATAGTGTACTTTTGATTAGGAAAAGTCAAGCGTTTGAAAAATGGGGAGAACTTTGTGGATTTATTTTATTTATTTTGAGTGGTTTAATTGCATTTGTTAGTAACAATATACCATATTTTTTATTGGTAATATGCTTTTTCATACAGGTAATTGATAATGCACCTAAGTGTTTATTGTCGATAAGTGGATTTCTTACTTCTGGCATTTGGTATTGGTTTGTTTTTACAGTGTTATTAATTATTATTTTTGAATGGTTCGGTGGAGGTGTATTTAGTGTATACTTAATCAGCACAATTACCTGGTGCTTTTATAGCCTAATAGCAAATAATAAGGTTTCTAGTATGGTTAATCAGATAGTATCAGCCGTATTTGCTGTTATTGTATTGCTGAAAGATATGATATTATCACTCGTCCCAGATGAGGTACTTAATAAAACATTTACAGATGAATACACAATGGGAAGAGGATTAGAAGCAGTATTTAACCTTATATGTACTCCTATATTAATTACAAATTTAATTGCAATGACACTCTGCTTGTTAAAAGGCTACTGGATAGAAAAATATAATAACAATCAGGACACAGGACAAAAAGGTATAAATGTAGAGGAAGAAATAGAAACCATTAAGGAAAATAATAAACAGCTATATAAACGACTAGATGAACTGACAGAACGTGTTGCCCAGTTAGAGAAAAAATTGGAAGGAAAAAATTAAATATATTTTCATAATAGACCCAAGGAACGTAAAATTACGTTCCTTTTTTGATGCTTGAAAATAATACTGCCCAGGCAGTTTAAGATAGATATTTTTTATGAAAAGGAGATATGATAATGAGAAAGAAACTAAGTAAACTAATGGTTGCCATGCTTATGGCAATAGTGGTGGTTGGCTCCATTGCAGTTAGTAAGGCTGCAGAGGGAGATGGCTATTACGTTGAACCAGCCGATGGGTATGAGAATCTATCCTATGCCGGAGCTGATGCAACTTTATTTGATGTAAATGATACATATAAGGGATTCTGCATCGACCGAGACAGAGGCCATTATCCGACTGAAACTATGTATACTGAAACTGCAGAGGTTATAACTGACCCGAATAATAAGGTATATCAGGTGTTCTATTATGGATATGGTGGTCCGGAGCAAGGTGGTGTATACACCTTTGCGAATGACACCGAGGCTATTGTGGCTACATCACAGGCTGCATCCCATTTTTATTCATCAACATCTTCAGGAATGAATTACACCCGTGCCATCGAGAATCTATCTGCAGATAAGATTCCACCGGCACATACTATGAGTTTGTCACATACTAACATGGAAGCTTATGTATCAGGTGGCAGTCAGGTTACAGACTGGATTACACTTACTATGGATTCAAGGCTCAGTGCTACTGCAACTATTCCTGATGGAGTTACCCTGTACATAGAGGGAGATTCCACCGGATATACAGGAACTGCCACAGTACCAGGAGGAAAGAGATTCTATCTTAGTGCAGGGGCTACCGCAGATGGAATTAAAACTGTAACCTTAAAATATACCGGTAACAAGATGCTTAAGATTAATGTACTTGCGCCACCTAACAATATATATCAGCCTGTGGCATTTTTTAGCAGTTTAAATCCATCAGTAAGCGTAAATGCAACCTTTGATGGAAAAGGCGACCTTGAGATAATAAAATCATCAGCAAATCCTGATATGACAGATGGAAATGACTGTTACAGCCTTGCAGGGGCTGAATATGCAGTGTATGGTACCTATGGAAATGCATTTAACGATATAAGCCGAATAACAACCATAACTACAGATGCTAACGGATATGGTATAGCAACAGGGCTTACTCTCGGTACGTACTATGTAAAAGAGATAACAGCTCCCCCAGGATATAGACTTGATACAAGTATATATACAGTTCAGGTTAATTCTCCAACTGTAGCTACAAGACTTAGTGTAAAGGATAATCCTGGTAATGACCCATTGGAGATAGTTGTTAGAAAGAAGGATGCGGAAGAGGATGTATATTTATCTGGTGCAAAGTTTGTTGTAAAGTTCTATGACGTGCAGATGGATACAGACCCGGCAGAGGCAGGGTATACGGCTACTAGGACATGGTATTTTGTTACAGATGAAAATGGAGAGGTACAATTATTTGCCCAATTTTTAGACCCAAATAAGACGAGTGATGAGTTTTATTTGTCAAATACAGGTGCGCCAACCATTCCACTTGGCACCATTACAGTTCAGGAATATGAAGCTCCTGAAGGCTACATAGTAGATGATACTATATCAGTATTTAAAATCACAGACCAGCAAGTAGATACACCATCAGTAGAACGTCTTAATGAGAGAACTATAACCAATCAGGTTATGAAGCAGCCATTTGAAATTTACAAGTTAGGCGAGTCGAAGTCAGGTAACACACCTTTGTCTGGCGCCGGATTTATGGCTTGTAATGTAGATGACTTATCAAAGGATGCAAATGAAAATTACATATGGGATTCAAGCAAGGCAGT
This sequence comes from Lachnospiraceae bacterium, assembly GCA_017938485.1. GTDB lineage: Bacteria > Bacillota > Clostridia > Lachnospirales > Lachnospiraceae > Coprococcus_C. The sequence goes on along the minus strand of JAGBBM010000088.1, from coordinate 15,869 downwards.
AGCCTTGACTGATGCAGGAGAGAAAGAGCTTATCACTGATGAATCAGGATATGCTCTTTCTTGTCCTTTAAAGTATGGTACATATCTTGTACGTGAGACAACTGTTCCAGACGGATATTTTGGCGTGGCAGATTTCCTAGTCGTAATAGATGAAAACTCCACTACAGCCAAGACATTTACCTTGGTTGATGAGAGCTTTAAGGCATATCTTAAGGTAGTTAAGATGGATGCCTTAAGTGGTAAGAGTATACTTGATAATCCGGCTACATTTAAGATTTATGATTACGAACTTAAAGAGTATGTATCTTTTGATATACCGACCGAAGATGGAAGTATCAAGACTGTGGATGAATTTAAGACTAATGAGAGTGGAGAGCTAATAACTGCTGAGCCTCTGCTCCCTGGTAAGTACCGCATCGAAGAGACCGTATGCCCTGAAGGTTACTATGGACTCTTTACATGTGATATAGAGATAGCTCATACAGGAGAGTATGAAACGTACGTTACCGAGGATGGAACAGTTACTAATATGGGTATCTTTACAGTGACTGCAGAAAATAACCCTGTGCCATCCATTAAGACTACTGCAAAGGATTCAGTGACTGGAACTAACGTAGGAACTGTAGGTAAGGCAGTATCTATAATTGATACGGTATATTATGTGGGGCTTATTCCTGGTAAGGAATATACTCTAAAGGGTATAGTGATGAATACTGAGACCGGAGAGCCATTCCTTCAGGATGGGAAAGAAGTAACTGCAGAACTTGATTTTACAGCTGTTACATCTACTGGAAGTGTAGACCTTAAGTATGAGATTGATTCCTCAGAGCTTCATGGTAAGTCAGTGACAGTGTTTGAGACATTATATGATGGGGAAATTGCCATAGCTGTGCATGCGGATATTGAAGATAAAGACCAGACTATAACATTCCCTCCGGAAGAGGTTCCACCGGTAGAGACACCACCTACAGGAGATAACTTCCCAGTGGTATCACTTATCATACTCATGTGTGCAGCAGTGGTAGGAATTGTTTTTGTAATTAAAAAAAGAAATTAGTTTTTGTTAGAGCCATCCGAGAGGGTGGCTCTTAATCTTAAAGAAAGGAGGAATAATATGCCAAAGGATTCAAAGATGGAACTTATTATGCAGCGTCTGGAAGAAGGTGTTGATTATTTCTTTAAATCAGACAAGTACAAGGAGTACCTGGATGTAATGTGTAAGTTCCATGACTATTCACTTAATAATCAGCTGTTAATTGCTATGCAAAATCCTGATGCTACTTATGTAGCCGGATTTAACTCCTGGCGTAATAACTTTGAGCGTCATGTGAAAAAAGGAGAAAAGGCAATGATTATAATTGCCCCTATGAAGCGTTACAGAGAGGTTGAAACGGGAGAAACGGACTTATGGGGAAAACCTATCATGGATAAGGTTGAATATATCACATTTCGGCCAGTGTATGTTTTTGATGTGTCACAGACCGAGGGGAAGGAACTTCCAAGTATTGCAACAAGACTTGATGGAAAGGTAGATAACTTTGACGACTTTATGTTTTCATTAAGGACTGCATCTCCGTATCCATTTAACATCATGGAAATGGGTGGAACAGCAAACGGGTTGTGTAACTATGCTTCAGAAACCATATCTATAAGAGCAGGGATGAGCGAGGCACAGACGCTTAAGACTGCAGTACATGAGACAGCTCATGCCAGAGTGCATAGAATTGATGATAATAAGGGGCGCCGTCAAAAAGAGGTTGAAGCGGAAAGCATTGCTTATGTTGTGTGTAATTATTTTGGACTAGACACATCTGACTATTCATTTGGATATGTGGCTGGATGGGCTGGGGATAAGGATAATGAAATACTACGTAACAGCCTGGATACCATAAGAAATGAAGCATATGAAATCATTGATGTGGTTGAAAAAGGATTAAGAGAGCGTAAAGAGAAGATAAATGAACTAACACCTACCGAAATGGAAGAATATGCCAAAGAGGCTCTTGCAGATTCCATTGCCGAGCTTGGATTTAATTCAAGGATAGTAGGTGCAAGATATTATGGATATACCAGAATGGATGAGGAGGTATGTGCAAAGGTAATGGTGGAGTATGCAGGAAGTGATAGAGAAGATACCCTGTTTAATGATGTTAATGAAAATCCGGTTATAGTAAATGGTGTAAGGCTTGATATCAACCCTATCAATGAGGAAAAGAGTGGTGATTTGGAGTCATATTACCAGATGGTAAAAACATTTGAGAGAGAAGATATGACAGATGATTCCTGGCCAATGGTAACAGTGGTACATAGCACTTATAACGACATCGCTCCTGGGAAGATGAATATATATGAGGCAAAAGCTGCTATAGATAAGGCAGAAAGTAAGCTTGCAGGAAAGGATGTAACGGCAAGTCTTAGAATTAAGCTTAGTTTTACTTATGAGGGAGAGAAAAGGGAAATAACTGATATCGTGCATATAGGTGAGGGAAGAGATTTTATCGAATATTTAAATGTATCTTCATCCATAGCCACATATATGAATCGTCATATACAGCTTCTTGACACAGTTCATAGAGCACGTACGGTAGATGCAATATCCCCGGGAACCATACACCAGGAGAGGTATGAAGACATGATGTATGAATGGGCCGAAGAACAGAGAAGAAAGCTTAATTATAATACTATACCGGATATTGAAAAGCCTCCTTCATACAGAGGGGATTTAGTGAAACAACACGAAGAATGGGAGATGATTAAATGATGGGATTGACAGTTGAAGAAATGCAGCTTGCTTCTTGCTATAGTGATGCATCAAGACTAGAGATGATGAAAACCATAGTAAGAGGACGTGGCGTGTTAGAGGAGAGTGTAAGAGTTATAGCTGATTCTTTGCTTAATAAACTTGCAAATATGAAGGATTCAGAGTTTAACAGTATCGTTTTTTGTGAAGAAGTGGAGTGGTAATAATGGGGTATATTAAAAAGGAGGATGTGGCAAGAGCCAAGGAGATGGACCTTTTAACCTATTTGCAGAACTATGAGCCCTGGGAGTTAAAGCATATTAAAGGTAATTTTTATCAGACTGTATCTCATGATTCTCTTAAAATATCAAATGGTATGTGGTATTGGTGGAGTAAAGGCATAGGTGGAAAAAGTGCATTGGATTATTTAATTAAAGTAAGGGATATACCTTTTCAAGAGGCGGTTCAGATGATTATAGGTAACGTGGAACTCAAGGAACCTATACGTGTGGAACCAGTAAAGGAAGTTAAGAAAAGTCTTGTTATCCCGGAAGCATCTGATACCAATAATAGGGCTATGAGTTATCTTAGCAAGAGGGGTATTGATGAGGGGATATTGAAGGAGCTATATGATGTGGGGCTCTGGTACGAGACTAAGGATTATCACAATGTTGCTTTTGTTGGTGTAGATGATGCATATAGTATCAAGCTGGTTACTGTGAGGGGTACAGTAGGAGCATTTAAAAATACTGTAGCTGGTTCTGACAGGCATTTTCCTGTTCGGCTGGTTCCTGAGATGTCAGGTGAGTATAGCATCAGGAATAATGTGGTGCATCTTTTTGAAGCACCTATTGATATGCTTAGCTATATGACACTTATGAAGCAGATGGGAACGGATTACAGACAACATAATTTCATTGCATTATGTGGTATATACAAGCCGAAAGAAAACCTTGAAGAATCTACAGTGCCTATAGGATTATCCCAGTATCTTAAGGAGAGAACATATACAAAAACCATATGTTTGCATCTTGATAATGACAGAGCCGGACGAGAGTCAGCAAAAGCACTTAATGTTATTCTTTCAAAAAAGGGATATACAGTAATAGACCAGCCACCACCGGAAGGGTTTAAGGATTGTAACGACTTTTTGATGCGTGGCTCAAATATGTTACATATTGGAAATAGAAATATGGAAAGAGGTGATAAGTAATGCAAAAGAAACGAACGGTGCAAAAACATTTTGAGTTATCCCCATATGAAGCAAAGCTTTTAAAAGAGCTGGTAGCTAAAACAGGTTCGAGGAAAGAGTGTGATGTCATAAGAAATCTGATAATGGGCGTTGAACTTGTTCAGTCACCCGGGCCTGAATTTTACAGTGCAATAAGAGAAATAAGGAAGATTGGAGTAAATATCAATCAGATTGCCCATGTGGCCAACAGCACAGGCGTAATTGATACCACATATCTTAATGATATGGTTGATAAGCTTGATACTATCGCATCTGATTTAAAAAGGATAGTTCTTGAGCCGAAAAAGGAAAGAGATATCAAGACTATAGTAAAAGAGATGGAATGGATGTTATGGGAGACTGAAGAAGACCAAAGGAAATGCTGGAGGCTTCAGGATGAGCTGGCGGAGCTTATCAGGAAGTCAGAAGAGGGACTTTGATATGGCTACTACCAAGATATGGCCAATCAGGAATGGAAGCAGCATTAAGCTTGTTATAGAGTACGTGGAAAATCCTGATAAGACAGTAGATACCATATACAGACTGCAGAACGATACTGAAAGGGAATATACAAAGTCAGAACTCGATAACATGACAGATGTAATGGAGTATGCCATGAATGACTTCAAGACAGAGGAAAAACGGTATGTATCAGGTGTAAATATCAATGTGGCAAATGCCAGAGATGAGATGATGGCTACAAAAAAACATTATCAAAAGGAAGATGGGATTATACTCTGGCACGGGTACCAGTCATTCAAGCCGGGAGAAGTAACGGCGGATGAAGCACATAAGATTGGAATAGAGCTTGCAGAATCCCTGTGGAGCGATTATGAGGTTATAGTAAGCACTCACATCGATAAAGCTCATATACATAATCATTTTGTTATCAATTCAGTTTCCTTTGAGACAGGAAAGAAACTGGATGGAAACTGGTTTGATATGCGAAGGGAATCTGACCGATTATGTGAAAAATATCGTAAGAGTGTCATCAAGAATCCTCAATATAAAGGCAAACATTATGCCGAGTACCGAGCCGAAAAGCAGGGTAACTATACTTGGATATCTGCCATAAAAAAGGATGTGGATGAGATTATAGGCATATCAAAAAACATGGAGCAGTTTTTTGATGAGCTGAAAAAACGTGGTTACAGAATTAAGGTTGGTGCATATCTTACATTGCAGCCACCGGGTAAGCCTAGAGGGATGAAAGTGGATAGGCATTTAGGAGAGGAATATTCTTTATCCGGCATCGAAGCACGTATTGAAGAAAATGTAAAAGCCGGCAGGGTTAAAATACCGGAGAAAAGAAAATATTATGTTCCGAAAAGAGTAACTAAACCTATTTACAGAAAAAAAGGTTTTCAGGGACTCTATTTTTTTTACTGTTACAAATTGGGCGTGTTTAAGATACATAAGACCCTTAGGGCATCTCACTATCTGTATAAGGAGGAGTTGAGAAATATTAATAAGATATCTGCAGATACCAAATTTTTATCTAAGAATAAAATAGAGACTGCAGGAGACCTGGAACTAAAAATAACGGAACTTAAGAATGAGATAAGCGGACTTTCTAAAGCCAGACAGAATTTATATAACCAGATGAGATGTATGGAACCAGATGAAAAAAAACTGGCCGAAGAAAAAATATCATCAATAAATGAAAGAATTAAGTTGGCCAGAAAAGAATTGTATTATTGCAATGACGTAAAAGAGCGTTCTTTTGTTCTTCAGGAAAAAGTAAGAGAGGTAAGGAAACAAGAAATGGCGCAAAGTAAAGAAAGGGAGGTGTAAGCAATGGGAAGTGAGGCACAAGAAGCTGAATTCGTGGTTAGGTTTGCATTGCAAGGTATGTCATATGTAATAAGACTTGCAGGCGAGGGGGCTATGAATGCAGCAGCAATGATTAAGTCTATTATTGACAGTCCGGATAATTCGCCGGGCAAGAAAACACTCAATGCTATGCTTAAATCCAAGGAAGTAATTAGACCTTTTTCCATAAGTGAGGATAAGTTTGATGATTTTGTAAAAGAGGCAAAACGCTACGGAATACAGTACTGTATCGCAAAAAGAGATAAGAAGGATGCAAATTACAAGGATGGTATATATGACATCCTTGTCAAGGATTCAGATGCACCAAGGCTTAACAGAATCATAGAAAAGCTGGGACTTGGAACAGTAGCCATGGGTGATACCGTGATAGACACGGACGTAAAGGATAAAAGTGGCGCCGTAGAGCTTAGCGAGGCACAGAAGATTATGGAGGATATGTTTTCTCCAAATATGCAGGAACTTAAAGCGGAAGAGATGGAAAAAGAGGGATTTGGTGACACGGGGGTAATGGAGCCCTCGGAACAACATCAGTCCGAAGGCTCCTTCAAAAGTACCGACAATAGGGAATCTGTCAAGGATGCGCTTGAGGCAAATAAGGTTGAGGCAGAGAGTGTTATTGATGTATTTGCAAATGCGAGAAACATAAGGGTAAATATGATGAGTGAGGATCCTGAACTTGCTGACGTAGATATTCCTGGGTGGAAAATGCCAGACAGGGGATATAACGAGAACGGAGAACCTCTATATAGAGGAAAAACCACAGATGAATTTACCGAGAGGGATAAAATGCAGTTTATGGTGGATAATGAGATGATTAACCAGGGTAGACTTCCGGAAGTATTTGTAAATGATTTGTTTAAAAGAGGGTTTATGGTTAATGAGGATGGAATAGTAGAAGAACTTGAAACATCCCTTACAACCCGAGAAAGACAGCTCATTGCAGATATGATGCAAGAATCTAAAGAACTTGGTAATGATTTAAATAAGATTAAGGAGGTGGTTAATAATGTCAGACAGTAGTATATCAACTGCAGACCTGGTTCAGTATGCGGATAATATGGCCAAATGGTCGTTTTCTTCGGGCAGTAACCTTATGTGGTATTTAAATACCCTTGCAAAGTTTTCTAGCTATAGTTTGAATAATCAGCTCCTTATAATGGGTTATAAGGCGGATGCAACGTTTATCAAGGGTTGGCAGGAATGGCAAGAGCTTGGAATTACTATTCATCAGGAAGCTGCTCCAATAGTTATCATAGAACCGATTAATGGAGCATATCAAACCAAATATATGTATGATGTATCTGACGTAAATTATGAATATAAACCTCAGGTATATGATAATTTGCAGACTCTTGAAGCATTACTGACCGAAACAAAAAATATTGAGGTTGTTGACACTATAAAAAATGGTGTCAGGGCGATGTATATACCGGAAAAAAATTGCATACATGTAAGACGTAGCAATAAGGTGTCTCCGGATGTATTTTTTACGTCCATAGCTGCAGAAATGGTACATATGCATAAGGCATCAGGAAGCGAGGGCGTATATAAGAGAGCTCCAAATCAGGTTACAGCCAAGGCAGTAGCCTATGCATTGGGGTTAAAATATGGACTTGATGTATCAGATATTCAGCTTAATAATCTGCCGGAAAAGTATATGACTATGTCCGAAAAGGTAAGTAAGAAAGAACTTGATAAGATTAGGGAAAGTTTTATTGAAATTGACAATAAGATTGAATTAGCACTGCAACAGATAGTTAAAAGGGATGTGATGTATCGTGGGAATGAACGATAGAAAACAGATGTTTTATATCTTGGCTATAGTGTTTTATCCCTTCGTGATTTATTTTGCCATTAAGGCTGCACCGTATATTAATGAAGGTGGGCCATTAGTATTGATGGAAGGTCTTTACAGCGAAATTGACAGACCATTTCATTTTATATGGGGGACATTTACTACTAAAGCGGTAATAGTAGTAAGCTTTATATATCTTTTCATATGTGTACTTATTTATGATGGTATAAAGAATTACAGATATGACGAGGAATTTGGTTCTGCCAGATGGGCTACAGTAAGAGAGATTAATAAAAGGTATGCGGCTAAAGAAAATGTATTTGGTGATATACCTATGTGGAGGCAGAATATGATTCTGACAAAAGGTGCCAGGATGGGATTCGATTTTGAACGTCCGGAACATCAAAAAAATGCAAATACATTTATACTTGGTGGCCCTGGTACATGGAAGTCAAGAGGATATTCTATGCCGAATATAATGCAAATGAATGGTTCATTTGTGGTTACTGACCCAAAAGGAGAGATGGCAAGAAAGCTTGGCCATATGCTTGTGCGTTTTGGTTACAGGGTGCTTGTTTTTGATATAAATAAGCCGGACAAATCAGTTTGTTACAATCCGTTTAAATACTTCCGTAATGATAAGGACGTATTACAGTTTGTGACAAACTTTTTTAATGCCACTGAGAATAAAAGAGCGTCTAAACAGGATGATTTTTGGGATAAGCAGGCTATGAACCTGATGCTTGCATTTACATATTATCTGTATCATTTTGCACCATCCGAAGAACAAAACTTTGGAATGATTAATGAGCTTTTGCTTGCTGCAGATGTTAAGGATGATGCGGATGCACTTAGTGCTGTAGACCTTATTTTTGCAAGGCTTGAAAAGGAATATCCAAATCACATAGCAGTTAAGTATTATAAGTCATACCATAAGGGCGGAGCCAAGACTTTGCAGAGTATTCAGAGTACTCTTTCGGCCAGACTTGCTTATTTCAATCTTGAGGCTATTTCTAAGCTTACTGCAACAGATGATATAGATATTTGCAGAATGGCCACAGAAAAAACAGCCATATTCTGTGTTATTCCTGATGCAGACCAGTCACTTAACTTCCTGGTTGGTACTATGTATCAGCAGATGTTCCAGCAGTTATATGATTTGGCAGACAATGTATATAACGGCAAGCTTCCAATGCATATAAGATTTATAATGGACGAGTTTGCTAATGTAGCACTTCCGGATAATTACCAGAATATTCTTTCTACCGCCCGAAGCAGAAATATATCATTTGCTATTATCATTCAGGATAAGAGTCAAATTGAAAAAATATTTGAAGTACTTCATAAGACTATAATGGGATGTTGTTCTGAGTGGTTGTTTTTGGGTTCTAATGAACTTGATGTATGTAAGATGTTTGCTGAGTTGTGTGGAAAAGAAACTATATACGTTAAAGAATATAGCAGGTCATATGGCAGAAATGGTGGATATTCTGTAAGCACTAGAAAGCAGCAAAGAGATTTATGTGATGCTGATGAAATTAGACGTAAGGCTAATCGTATAGCACTTCTTATCATCGAGGGCGAGCATGCCCTTAAGGATGAAAAGTACAATATGAAACATCACAAGTATTATAAGTACGTGGCCGAAGGTAAAAATCTGAAGCGCAGGAAAGACCCGGCATATATTTTTGACTGGGGAACTAAAGAACTTGCCACAGGCGAGATGCAAATATTACCGGAATATAGAGGCAGTGTGATTGATTTACAGAGTATGAATATTAAGACACCAAAGGTAATGACTGACGAAGAACTAAATAGAAGAGTAGCATAAGGAGGATGATTTTATGAGTTTAAGAAAAAAGAAGATAGTGATGTATGTAAGCATGTTGTTGATGACAATGTGCTTATTTTTTTCTAATCCGGTAACTTCAAAAGCTAAGGAAAGCAAGAACGAAGTGAATACCATCACGTCTGTTACATTATGTGATGATGATATACCTAAAGAGATTACAGAACCCATCGAAAGGGGAAAAAAATTATTAGCTTATTTAGTAGTAAGTCTCGGTGCAATTGCAGCCCTAGTTGGTTTGGTTTTCCTTGTAATTGCATTTATTGGTCATAATCCAGAGCAGCGTATAACTGGATTTATATTATTAGGTGGTGGAATAGTTCTTGCACTAGGTACCGTAATAGTAAATTGGTTGATGGGTGAGACACTTTTTTAAGGAGGTGTGCCAATGACAGGAAACTGGATAACTGCTAACCTTCAGGCGGCTATGGATTTTTTTAATGCTATGATGACGTTTCTCTATGATATATTAGTGATTAATCCTTTTACATACCGAGATGGAGCTATATGGGCGGTGGTAGATGGTATATATAATGCTATTTTAGGGAGTGCTATATCTCTCACGGTAATATTAATATACCTGGGAATCATAGAAGATGTAGGAGATATGATTAAACATAAAAATCCTGGACCGATTATATGGTCGTTCATAAAGGTAATGTTTGCAGCAGGAATTCTAATTGGAGGAAAATATCTGATGGTACTCATATTTTCAATCGGAAAAGAGTTTATCGATAAGATAGTATTGCAGAATGGAGTTAATGTCTTTTCGGCTAGTACATGGGTGACTGTTCCTGATAAGGTAGTTAATGCTACTAATGGTCTGAGTACTACAAGTGGAATATTGTTTTGGGTTGTGACATTAATTGCAGCTCTAGTAATAATGGTAGTATGCTTTTCCATAATGCTAACAGTGTACGGACGATTATTTAAAATCTATATGCATATAGCAATTGCTCCAATTCCTCTTGCCTGTTTTGCATCGAGAAGTACCATGCAGCATTTTCTTGCGTTTATAAAATCTTTTGTGGGAGTAATGCTTGAGGGTATAGTTATAATAGTAGCGTGTATGATTTTTTCTGCATTTGCCAATGGATTTGATATAAATAATCAAATAGAAGGTGTTGTGACAGAACAGGCCGAAATGGAAATACCTGCAGGTTATACTGAGGAAGATGTGCAGAATATAATGGAGTCTGAAAATTGTACCTGGGAAGAGGCAATAGAAAAACTTTATATGCTTGATGAGGCAGTTCATAATCCGTTTGAAAAGGAACCGTCTGACGAGGTTAAGGCTGAAAACGCTGAACTGGTATGGAAATATCTTGGTGAGATGTTATTTTTGTTTGTTCTCCTTGCCGCAGTAATTAAGGGTGCGGATGACTATGTAAGAAAGTTGATTGGAGTGTGATAGTGTGCTTGAAGTTAAACCTAATAAGGAAATACTTAAAATTAAAAACACAATGTTTTTGGGATTTACAGGATTCCAAGCATTAATGATAGGTGCCGGTTTGATAACCGGCACTTTGCTGTTTCTCTTACTCCCGTTCCATCCTTTGATAAATACGTTTATTTTGGTAGTTGTGGTGGTTGTATTTGTGACTATTGGGATGATAGAGATTAATAATATGTCCTTGCTAAAATTCATATTTGTTTTTATAAAAAACAGAAGAGTATGTAAGCGGGCGTGGTTTTTTGAAAATGGTAAGGAGGTGTTAAGAGATGATAAGCACAGTTGAAAAGGCTGATTATACAGATGCCAGAGTTAAGAAAAAAAATAGAGCGCAGGATGTAATTCCCATACAAAAGATGTATGAATCAGGAATGAGAAAACTTGAGGGCGGAAGATATGCGGTAACTTATGAGATTAAGGATATAGATTATTCGTCAAGGAGTGACGATGACAGACAGAGAATTTTTGAAGCAGAAAGTAGGATTCTTAATTCATTCGATGGAAGCCGTTCTGTATATAATTATACCATATACAATCGAAGGATTAATAAAAAAAGAAAGCTTCAAAAGTCACTTATTTCTACTACTGTACTTGATGGTTATGATGATTTGAGATTGGCATATAATCGTTTAAGATATGATGATGTCGAGGGTGACAAGGGGTTTGTTAAGTCAAAATATCTTACCATTTCTACCTACCGAGCAAGAGAAGACAAGGCAGATGGGTATTTTAACAGGGCATACAATGATTTAAATCGTAAATATATGATGATGGAATCAGGACTTAAAGTGGTTAATGCTAACACTTTTGCTGAGATTATATATGATTTTATGAATGCGGGACACGAGTCTGAGTTTAATTATACCTTCAACGAAAGTGATAAAAAAGATGTATATAAAGACTATATGTCACCATCATATATCAAATTTCATAATGATTATTTTGAAATTAACGATAAGGTTGGCAGAGTGATGATGCTTAAGACGTTAGGCGGTTCTATCAATGATGATTTTCTCATCAGACTGTCCGACATAAAAACTAATTTTTGCCTATCCCTAGATATCATCCCAGTATCAAACGGAGAGGCAAGGAAGCTCATAGACAGAAAAGATGATGACGTAGAGGGAAATGCTGATGCCTGGTCGAACAAGAGCCGTATTAAGGAAGGTTCAGCCATACGTATTCCTCGGCAGGTTAAACGAGACAGAAAAGTTATAGACGAATATATAAAATACATGGATGATTACAACCAAAAGATGTTTCTAAATCAGATTGTAATGGTGTTTTTGGCTGATAATATGGAAGAGTTGCAAGATTATACAGATTCTATATATGAGACTGCAGCGGAATCCTCATCACAAATGTGTATATTATATGCACAACAGTTACAAGGTATCCAAACAGCACTTCCTTTTGGCGTAAGACGTATTAATAATCTTCGTGATTGTAATACTGAGACAACAGCATGTATGACCATATTTGACCAGGTTAAACTAGACCATGATACGGGTATTCCATTTGGCAGACATGAACAGACTAGACAACAACAGATGGTTGATGTGCGACGGTTGATGAATGGTCACATCTGGGTTATCGGTAAGTCAGGTTCAGGAAAGTCAATGAATGTTAAGGAAAAATCTATATATGAGTTATTACTTACAGATGGTGATGTAATTTATGTAGATGTGGATGGTGAATATTCACCGGTAGTAAATTATATGGGTGGTCAGATGATTAATGTTGGTATAGATAGTATCAATGTGGCTGATATAGTGTTAGATTTTGGAGATACCAATAATCCTATAGACCCAGTAAAGGACAGCTGCAGTAATGTCATTAATTTCATCAATCGTATACTTAAGGAGCCGATGAGTGATATAGAAGAATCTTTGGTAGATAGATGTTTACGGAAATTATATGAATCAGTCATAGATGGTCATCAAATATGTGTTACTCTCGGGGATTTGTATGATTTTCTATTGGCAAGTGATTTAAGGGAGGGACAACTTCTTGCTGTTAAGATAGAAAAGTATGTCACAGGTTCTTTTAATTGTTTTGCAAAACCAACTAGTGTAGACATCAATTCCCGTATTGCTTGCTATAACCTTTCTACGTTAGATGAACATATGAGATATATAGGAATGGATGTAGTTATGGACCATATCGAAAGACGTCTCATAAAAAATAGAAAATTTGGTCGAGCTACATATATTATATTTGAGGAAATGGACCATCACCTTACCGACCCTAATGCGAGAGTGCGTATTAAGGAGTTCTTTGAGAGAGCAAGAAAGTATGGCGGATTCATTACCGCACTTATACAGAATGTCACCAGAATATTGCAAGTCCCAGAGGCTCATACCATGTTATTAAATGCAGAGACCGTTATAATGCATAAGCAGGAAAAGGATGATGCTGAAGAACTTGCCAGAATGTATGGGTTATCTAATATACAAATGCGAACATTGATGACTGCAGAGCCAGGTCATGGCATTAATAAGATAGGTGACGTAATTTATGATTTTGACTGTACTATTCCGAAAGATAATATAATTTATGATATTATCAACACGGACTTAAAGGGTGCATAGGAGGGATGCTATGTCAGTGAGTAGAGGTCCCAAAGTCGTGAATGTCAATATGTCCGCAAGGGCTGTTGATAAACCGGACGAAGAAGAAAATGAAGAAACTTATAGACTAAAACGGTTAAATAAACATAGAAAAAATGTAAAGGGACATAAAAAGGGGGATATAAAATTAAGTCCTAATGTGCGACATACCACTAAATCTAATGGAAAAGTCACATTAAAAAGCACTCAGGTTAAAAGCGACAAATCATTATCGTCAGGTAATGTAGGTTTGCGGAATGATACGGAGCATAATGAGGGTATTGATGATACGGAGTATGATGGACGTATTGATACAGATGACGATACGGAATATACTGGTACTGGTCGAAAAAAAGATGAAAAAAAGGAGCCAATATCCATAAAGGGGATAGCATCAGCTGTCCTCTTTTATGTTATGCTTTTTGTAAAAATGGTGGCCATTGCTATGGGAAAAATATTAATTGTGATAGCTATAGTGGTAGTATTAGTGGTGGTTGCAACTGTAACACTCATTGAAAATGCCACATACAATTTTATAGTTGATGAAGAACTTCATATTCGTGAGCTAGTGTCAAATGTGACATATGAACTTACCAACACGATAGAAGCCACTAAAAATGAAAATGAATGTGATGTTATAATATCTAGTGGAGAACTGGCCGAATGGAAGGAAATTATTGCTTTATGGTGGACTCTTAAAACGCATCTATCTGAATCAGAAGAATGGGAAAATTACTTCACCAGTGACCAGGAAGACATTAAGTATTTATTCTACCAATTTAATCATATAGAGTATGTAGTAGAAGAGGAAACAGAAGAAGATGGCGCCGGTAGAAAAATATTAAGAGTAAATATAACTACTACAAGTTTAGATGAACTAAGAGAGCATTGGGGATTAGATGCGTCGCAGAATACGTATCTTGATAATTTGCTGGCTAATGAAGAGATATGGAAAGAGTTGCTTGGAACTACGGAGTTATCTAGTATAGCTATGGGCGAGCTTGGAAATTCCGTATCAAAATATAGTGACTGGTATGGAACGGAGGGTGATACAGCTGTATTTATTACCTGGTGTATGAATCAGGCAGGCCTTATTAATGGTACATATATAACCGGTTCATCTAATGCTGATGAGCTTAAACAGGAACTCTTCAGGAAGGGATTTATAGATATAATGCATGACGCTGAAGAGGGGGATATTATATTTATCAAAGCAAACGATAAGCTGGATGCAGGAATAGTAACCAGGATAGAAGATGATATGATATATGTTGCTTTTGGTGGAATTAATGGTAAAAGCTATGTGGAAGAGTCGGTGTATGATAAAACATCAAGTTTAATTGATAGTTATGCCCATATCAGTGATTTTTTTGTCGAAAGCATCACAGCAAATTCACTAAATATGTTTTCCTGGCCAGTGGATGGATACTATTATGTAACATCTGCTTTTGGTTCAAGAGAACTGGAAGGAACCACATTTCATCATGGACTAGATATAGGATGTCCTGAAGGGACTGGTATATTGGCCGGAGCTTCAGGAAAGGTAATGATTGCTAGATATAACTCTTCACTTGGATATTATATTGTAATAGACCATGGTGGTGGGGTATGGACTACATATGGCCATAATTCAGAATTGTTGGTCGAGGTGGGAGATAAAGTAAATAAAGGTCAGAGGATTGCTAAAGCCGGAAATACAGGCTTTTCATTTGGCTCACATTGCCATTTTGCGGTGCAGATTAACGGAGAATATGTTAATCCGGCATCATATTTGGGATTGCCAGATGATTTTGTGGGAGATGCTGCAAGATATGTCCGATAAAATGAGAGGAGTATATCAAAAGATATGCTCCTCTTTTGGATATAATTCACAATATAAGTAAGTGGTTTGATTATGTTCTTAATTGCATAATTGTGAAATATTACAAATGAATATAATAACTTCATAAGAAGTTTATTATAGATTTATACGCAAAAATCTTAAAAAATGCTTAAATATGCCAAGGGATTTTTGCACCCTTTTTTAGGGGAAGACTGATTTTGTCGTTTCCCCCTCTCCACACCTCACCCCCTTCTACCAACGGATATACCAGCCGAAAGTAAGATGGTTTGAGGTGTATCCTTCGGTTGGTAAAAATATAGCTTGTATGGACGTATGTCGAAATGTTATCATACAAGCAGGAATACAGTTAAAAGGAGTATAACAGGAATGAATGAATATAGATTTAGTGTTTATTGGAGAAATGAAAAGACTGCGGATGTAGTCATATCTGCAGATAGAACTGCAGTGACATATGTTAAGTACACGGATGAGATACCTAAGGTTCCGTTTCTTTTTGAAAATCCATCAGTTGAGCAG
>JAGBBM010000087.1 GCA_017938485.1 Lachnospiraceae bacterium | reverse complement strand
GTTTTTGGGCTTATAACATTTTACTCAACTTATGCAACAAGACAGGCACTTGTGGAAGAAAAAACCGAGGTTTTGAGCAACGAAACCTTGCTTATTGCCAACCAAACAATAACTGCGTATGTAAATGGTTTTTACTCAGAAGAAGTATTTCAGGAAACTCTCGATTACTATAGTGCTGCTCTTGATGTCAGTATCTGGATTATCGACGATAGAGGAATTGTATTTGCTTCCTCTACCGCTACGTCTCATCCTGAAGCACCCAAAAATGTATTTTTCCTCAATCAGGACTTCGACATATACAATGCCCAGTCCTTCACAGGAACCTTCTATGGTTCCTTTGAGGATGATGTAATCTCCGTTGCCATACCTATAACCACAAATGGTGAGCCTAACGGTATGATTATAACCCACTCAACTGTATCTCAGATTAATACAGTGCAAAAGGATTTGATTCAAGCTATATATATTCCATTCCTTGTTATGCTTATCGTTTCATTTGCATTGCTTGGTATTATATCTGGTAAGATTATGCGACCTATCAAAAAAATCAATTCCATTGCAGAGGAATATTCCACTGGTAATTTTGAAACCAAGATGAATATCAAATCAAAGGACGAGATTGGACAGCTTGCAGCCACACTAGAGTACATGGCTTCCGAGCTCTCCAAGCTAGACGAATACAGAAAAGACTTTATATCAAATATATCTCACGACTTCCGTTCGCCACTTACCTCTATCAAGGGATATATTGAAGCAATTCAGGATGGAACCATTCCACCTGAAAAACAAGACAAATATCTTAATATAGTTATTGAGGAGACTAATCGACTTACCAAGCTTACCACAAGTCTTCTGGAGCTTAACAATGCAGATTCCTACGGTCTATGGTTGGTATTTAAAGAGTTTGACGTGGTTGATGTAGTGAAAAAAGCTATGAGAACCTTTGAGGGCAAATGTGAGGCTAAGGATATATCACTTATTCTCAATAACCACTGTGACAGTACAAGAGTAAACGCTGACTCTACCAAGATTCAGCAGGTTATCTACAATCTCTTAGATAACGCCATTAAGTTTACTCCAAACGGAAAAAACATATATATCACTCTTACCGAAAAGAATGATAAGCTTTTTGTATCAGTAAAAGACGAAGGTTGTGGTATACCTGAAGAATCACTGAAAAAAGTATGGGTAAGATTTTATAAGGCAGATGCCTCCCGTGGTAAGGACAAGCAAGGTACTGGTCTTGGACTTTCCATAACAAGAGAGATTATCAAAGCCCACAACGAAAATATAAATGTAGTCAGCACTGAGGATGTAGGAAGTGAATTCACTTTCTCCTTATCCAAAGTAACTAAGAATGAAACTGACACTACACAAGAATAAAAAAATCAGGTACGATAGCTTTATATCGTACCTGTCTTTTTTATTTTAATCCTAAGTTTTCTACAATCTTTTCCGCATTAGAATTGGATGTAAATATCTGAATATTCAAAGGGCCACCCTCGTTCTCAGAACACATAACACCTTCTGTCACAAAATAATCAATATCACCTTCCATAAGCATATACATTGCCTTACCACGGGCAAGCCAATACATCATAGCAGCCTTTCCATCACCATCTCTGTACAAACTGTTACATATATCAATTACCGACTGAACGCTATCATTATAAACACCTGGTTTTAACGCATCCGGAGCTACTGCCAAGGCTCCATCCATATAGCCAATACTGTAGAAAGAGTCTGATGACACTATCTTCTCATAATCCTTTTCTATATCATCCCAGTCTATGCTTCCATTTGCTGTAGTAACCATATAGCTGGTATTACCTACACAAAGATATCCTTTCTTCTCCAAATCTGATGTATTGGAATCGCAAGTTGCACCATCATATGTCTCATAATCTCCATAAATCATAAACTCAGATATAGCAAAACCATTATCTGACATAAGTGTTCGTGTTCCAACATACACTACAGGATACTTTCCTTTACGTACATCATCCCCACTAACCTCTTCTTTTTTTCCATCAATACAAAGATATGTATCCATACCAGACATTACTACCACACCATCTGCTATATCTTCAATACCATCTATACCATTTTCTGCAGAATAAGAATAAGTTTTACCATCAATCTTAATCTTGCCCTTTCCTACTCCGCCAAGCACAAAGAAAAGAACCACTGCAATAACTGCAACAAGTGCAACCCCACCTATAATTATAAACTTCTTTTTGCTAGACTTTTTACCAATTGTTTCATCTACATCCTGACTTTCAGACTCTATCTGATTAGTCATTTCCTCTTTCACATTCTCTTCCATAATTAACCTCCATAAATACATAACAATAGTTTCCTAATACAGGAATTATATCAACATTTTATCTTAAAATAAACTCTTATTTTGAGATGTATTAAAAAAATGCACGAGTTATCGTGCATTTTTTGATAAATATTTTTTTAATATTTATATTTTTTACTCTTCAGTTGCGTCTACCTGAGCAGTCTTAACTATATCAAGGAAAAGCTCCTCTAACTGCTTAGGGTCTACTACATTTGGTGCATCACTCATAAGGCAAGAAGCATCCTTTACCTTAGGGAAGGCAATAACATCACGGATAGAATCCTCCTTAGCCATAAGCATAATAAGTCTGTCAAGACCATATGCAAGACCTGCATGAGGTGGTACACCGTACTTAAATGCATTTAAGAGGAAACCGAACTGCTCGTAAGCTGCCTCCATGCTAAAGCCAAGGGCCTTAAACATCTTCTCCTGAATATCATTCTGGTGAATACGAACTGAACCACCACCAATTTCAGTACCATTTAATACGATATCGTAAGCCTTTGCACGTACCTTGCCTGGGTCAGTATCAATATACTGTAAATCTTCTTCCATAGGCATTGTAAATGGATGGTGCATAGCCTGGAATCTATTCATATCCTCGTTCCACTCAAGAAGTGGGAACTCAGTAATCCACACAAACTTGTAAACATTCTTATCAAGAAGTCCAAGCTGACTTGCAAGCTCAACTCTAAGTGCACCCAGCACATCGTACACAAGCTTAGTCTTGTCTGCTGCGAAAAGGAGTAAGTCTCCATTTTCACCTTCCATAGCAGATATAAGAGCTGTCATCTCTTCTTCCTTCATAAACTTAGCAAAAGATGACTTTATGCTTCCGTCCTCACCTATAGCGATATAAGCAAGTCCCTTAGCTCCATAGCCCTTAGCAAAATCTACAAGGGCATCTATCTTTTTACGAGGCATAGCGCCCTGTCCCTTTGCATTGATACCACGTACGCTTCCGCCAGCCTCGATAGCACCCTTAAATACTACAAACTCGCAATCAGAAACTACTTCTGTAACATCCTTAAGCTCCATACCAAATCTAAGGTCTGGCTTATCTGAACCAAATCTGTCCATAGCCTCCTTATAGGTCATACGCTGAATAGGAAGCTCCACATCAACACCTATAGTATCCTTGAAAAGCTTAGCAAGAAGTCTCTCATTTACATCGATTACATCATCAACATCTACAAATGAAAGCTCCATATCTATCTGAGTAAACTCTGGCTGTCTGTCAGCACGAAGGTCCTCGTCACGATAGCATCTAGCTATCTGGAAATATCTATCGTATCCTGAGCACATAAGAAGCTGCTTGTATATCTGTGGTGACTGTGGAAGTGCATAGAAATTACCTGGGTGTACACGGCTTGGTACAAGGTAGTCTCTAGCTCCCTCAGGAGTAGATTTACAAAGTGTTGGAGTCTCAATCTCCACAAAGCCTTCCTCAGCAAGGAATGTTCTTGTAAGAGTTGCCACCTTACTTCTCATCATAAGATTACGCTGAAGGTCTGGTCTTCTAAGGTCAAGATATCTGTACTTAAGTCTAAGCTCTTCCTTAGTCTTAGAATTCTCCTCAATTGGGAAAGGAGGTACATCTGACTCAGAAAGAACTCTGATATCTGATGCGATAATCTCGATATCTCCAGTCTTAAGGTTCTCATTAAAAGCGCCTCCACGCTTAGCAACCTTACCGGTAACTGCGATAACAAACTCACTACGAAGCTTCTCAGCCTTTGCGTAAGCCTCAGCACCCACATTTGCCTCCTCAAAGATTATCTGTAAGATACCACTTCTATCTCTTAAATCAGTGAAAATAATTCCACCCTTATTTCTACTTTTCTGAACCCAGCCCATAACAGTTACTTCACTGCCCACAAGCTGATTAGAAACTTCTGTACATCTATGACTTCTCTTAAGTCCCTTCATTGACTCTGCCATGATAAAATAATCCTCCTAGTTTTTAAACTCTGTTGCATAAAACTCTTCGAACTCTACATATCCCTCAGCCATCATCTGTTCCTTCTGGAACTTCTTATTCTTCTTCATAATGGCTATGTTAATCTGCTTTCCTGATTCTCTTTCCTTCTTTGCCTTATCAAGTATCTCAAGAAGCTTGTCTGTTGGCATATTCTTCTCTATAAGATAAGCAGTCTTAGCACCAGCACTTGGCACCTTGTACTCTCTCTCAAGGAGAAGCATAACTATACGCTCGAAACCTATTGAAAATCCACAGGCAGGGGTCTGCTGGCCGGTAAATCTACCAATCATCTCATCATATCTACCACCGCCACCTACGGAACCACCGAACTCGTCCATAGAAATCTCGAATATAGGTCCTGTATAATATGACATACCTCTAACTAAAGTAGGGTCAAAGCTCATCTTAAAGTCAGCTGACTTAGTATTATCAACGGAAGCGATAATGGTCTCTAAATCCTCTGCCACCTTTGGATCTAAAACCTCTGTAAGAGTATCCTTAAGGAATCTTACACCAGCGATATCATTTGTAACCTTCTCAAACAAGTCAAGATACTTAACTACTGATTCCTCAGGATAGCCTTCCTTAATAAGCTCTTCCTTAACACCATCTAAACCAATCTTATCCATCTTATCAAGAGTGATAAATACATTGTCGTAATCTTCTTCCGCAAAACCGCTGTATGCAGCCATTGCCTTAAGAATCTTTCTGTCGTTGATTCTTATTGTAAAGTTCTTAAAATCAAGCTTACCGAGAAGAGTTGTAGTAGCAAGAATAAGCTCTATCTCAGCAAGGATTGTTGGCTCTCCTAAGATATCTATATCACACTGCATAAACTGACGATATCTACCACGCTGTGGTCTATCAGCTCTCCACACGTTACCCATCTGCAACGCCTTAAATGGACTTGGAAGCTCTGCAGCATTGTTAGAATAATATCTTGAAAGAGGCACAGTAAGGTCATATCTAAGACCTCCATCAACCAAATCAAGCTCTTCTTTTGCTGTCTCAAGATTAAACTTCTCTCCACGCTTCATAATCTTGAAGATAAGCTTCTCGTTCTCTCCACCCTGCTTACTGCTAAGATTCTCTATATGCTCCACACATGGAGTCTCAACTGAAGTAAATCCAAATGTCTTGTACGTTTCCTTTATCATTCCTATAACATAGTCCCTAATTTCCATCTCCTTAGGAAGTATGTCCTTCATACCCGTTACAGGCTTTTTCTTCATGGCCATAATAAAGCTTCCTTTCTATATCAGATTAATGCATGCAATTACAATTCCGCAAATCATAACGATTGGTCCGTTCTTTTTTGCCTTTGCAAGTCTGTCCGGATCCTCTCTCCACTCTTTCTTAACCATTATCTTTGGGCAAACCATCATAAGTAATCCGTAGATTACAAAAAATATTCCACAAAAAACTGGTATCATATCATATAATTCTGGGCTCATATTATATTCCTCCTCTTTCGTTCTATCATCTCATCAAATCTATTTATATAATCATCAACTGACTTACAGTTTTCAACTCGTTCAACACGATTTTCCTTGTGATAAGTAAGCTTAGTCGATGCACCAGCACCAGCTGCTATTATATCTGTTATCTCTTCCATAATCAAGATGTTGTAAAGACATTCCAAGCCTTTTTTTGCATATCCAACATTTTCAAGATTGCCGCCAATATTTTTTTGGCGGTACAGATAATATGGTTCCATACCAAGCTCATCTGCAAGCTCCGACACCATATCCAGCATCTCATTCATATCCTGATTGATACTATCTCCGTACTCTCCAAGCTGTTGCTTAAGATTAGCTGCACGCTTTATAGCCAGAGAGTGAACGGTTATGCTCTCTGGTGCAAGCTCTCTAACCTCGCTGAGAGTATGCTTCATACTGTCTATATTCTCTCCTGGGAGTCCCGCTATAAGGTCCATATTTATATTGTCAAATCCACATTCTCTAGCAAGTAAAAATGCTTCCTTTGTCTGTGCTACAGTATGTGCTCTACCTATGACCTTAAGGGTTTCATCGTTCATAGTCTGAGGATTAATACTAATTCTACTTACATTGTGGGCTTTCATAACCTGAAGTTTTTCTTTGGTTATGCTGTCTGGTCGACCAGCTTCCACAGTGTATTCTCTAAGTTTATCCCTTTTGAAAGCTGTATCAATCTTTGTAAGTAGCTTATCAAGCAATATGTGGTCTATAGAAGTAGGTGTTCCACCACCTATGTAGATAGAGACTAAGTTCTTATCTTTGTATACCCGGGCAATATATTCTAATTCCTCACAGAGCTTGTCTATATAGGTTGCAGCCTTATCCTTATACACTCCAATAGGATAGGAGGTGAAAGAACAATAAAGACACCTGCTCGGACAAAATGGTATGCCCACGTAAAGGCAATAATCATTTTCCTTATCAATGCTTGCTATAACACCTCTCTCATAGTCAGCCACCTTTGTAGCAAGCTTGGCTTTTCTTTCTGACACATGATAGGTGTCTATATAATTAGCAACCGCCTTATCGAAACTTTTCCCTGCCTCAAGCTCAGCCATAGCAATCTTAGTAGGTCTAACTCCTGTCAAATCACCCCAAGGTAATTCCCTTCCCGAATATCTGCAAAGCAATTTGTAGGATGCTGATTTAAGAATATTTCTAAAGCTCGCCTTGTCTAAATAATTACCCTCTATAGTCTCTGTATCTGAATAATCATCCAAGATTGCAAGGGAAGTTTCATTTTCTTCGTATCTTGCCACAAATATAAACTTAGGCATATCCTCCCCTTCAAGCTTTTCCACGATTTTGATTCCAGGGAAGAAAGCCATAATCATAGCACGAAGGTCGTTATTATATTCCGTTTTATTTTGTTCAAGTAAAATCATTAAAACTTACCAATAACCTATTCAAATAATATTAAAATGCAAAATAAGGATTACTCATTTTTTCTCTTTTTATGGTGGTTCTGTCATTGTGTCCCGGATAGACAGTTACATCCTCTGGAAGTGTGAGTAGCTTGTCCTCAATACCTGAAAGCAAGTCTCTTTCATTGCCAGTAGGAAAATCGGAGCGACCGATACTTGAATAAAACAAGGTATCTCCTGAAAACACCATCTTGCTATCCTCAAAATAGTAGCAAGTGCCACCTTTTGTATGTCCCGGTACATTTATACATTTAATCTTAGTACCGATAAGTTCAAGTTCTTCCCCATCTGCCACATATATATCAGCCTCCATAGACATGGAACTTCCAAACATAATTGACAAATTAAGCTCTGGACGTTTTAATATATCAGCCTCGTCCACACCTGCATATATTTTAATATCAGGGTACGCTTTTTTAAGTTCTGATACCCCGCCTATATGGTCAACATGTCCATGGGTAAGAAGAATTGCCACTGGCTTAAGATTCTGATTCTTGTACATATTTACAAGGAAATCTCCCCTTGCCGCTGGGTCAATTATAAGTGCCTCTCTGGTTTCCTGATTAGCAACTGTATAACAGTTTGTTCCAAGAGAACCTAGAACATTGGTAATCGTAATTAAGTTAGCCATTAGCCAGTCGTCCTTTCTATATCAATAATTCCTTCTACATTTCTAATCTTAGAGATAATCTTTGTAAGCTGCTCCTTGGAATGAATCTCAAACTTAACAGAAATGGTTGCCTTGCCCTGCTTACTTACTCTTACATTCATACCTGTAAGATTGATTTTCTCTTCATTAAATATCTTAGATAGCTCAAACAAAAGTCCCTGATTATCATAAGCATAAATGTTAATCTCTGTACTGTACATATTGGAGCTTTGAACTACGCCTTCCGCCCAGTCTGCCTCGATAAGTCTTGCTCTATCAAACTCATCCATACAAAGAACATTTACACAGTCGGTTCTGTGAATAGATACACCTCTACCACGAGTTATATATCCAACAATTTCATCCCCTGGCACAGGCGCACAACACTTAGAAAATCTAACTGCAACATCGTCCATTCCCTTTACGGTTATACCCTTGCTGGAATGTCCCACACCACGGCCTGGCATATTAATCTTTTCCACCAACTGTTCTTCGGTTATCTTCTTTGATTCTTCTTTCTTGTACTCCTCAAGAAGTCTATTTACAACCTGTCCCTCTTTTAATCCACCATGACCGATAGATGCAAGAAGGGCATCCCAAGTTGCAAAGTTATACTTTTTAAGTACAACTTCCATAAATTCTGGCTTAGTGATATCAGACATAACTATGGACTTACTCTTACAGTAGGATATCATGGCATCCTTACCCTTTTGAATATTGTCCTCTTTGTTCTCTATTCTGAACCATTGATTAATCTTATTTTTAGCCTGAGTACTCTTTACCACCTTAAGCCAGTCCATACTAGGTCCTTTGCCGTTCTGGGAAGTGATAATCTCAACTCTATCGCCATGCTTAAGCTCCGTCTCTATAGGAACCTGACGGCCATTTACTCTGGCACCAATCATCTTGTTACCTACAGCTGTATGAATTGCATAAGCAAAATCTATAGGGGTTGAACCACTAGGAAGTGCCTTTACATCACCAGCTGGAGTAAAGCAATACACCTGATCTGAGAAAAGGTCAAGGTCAGTCTTAACAAAGCTCATAAACTCTTTGTTATCTGTTGCATCTGTCTGCCACTCAAGAATCTGACGAAGCCAGCTTAACTTTTGCTCCTCATTATCCTTCTGATTTGCTCCACCTTCCTTATACTTCCAGTGAGCTGCAATACCATATTCAGCAGTTTTATGCATCTCATAGGTACGAATTTGGATTTCGAATGGTCTTCCCTCTGGTCCTATAAGTGTTGTATGCAAAGACTGATACATGTTCTGCTTAGGCATAGCAATATAATCTTTAAATCTACCTGGAATTGGCTTGTATTTTTCATGGATTATACCCAGTGCCGCATAACAATCTCTCACTGTGTCAACTTTTATTCGAATAGCATGAATATCATATATCTGATCCAAGGTCTTATTCTGTGTAATCATCTTTTTGTAGATACTAAACATATGCTTAACTCTACCATCCACCTCGGACTTAATATCTGACTCCGCCATATAATTTCTAACCTCATCTACCATCTGAACGATAAAGTCTTCACTGGCAGAAAGTCTGGTTGTTATCTCTTCTCTAAGGGACTTATAAACGTCCGGATAGAGATATTGCATAGATAAATCATCCAGCTCTATCTTAATCTTAGATATACCAAGTCTATGAGCAAGTGGCGCATATATATCCATGGTCTCACGAGATTTTTCAATCTGCTTAGCAGGAGTCTGATACTGCATAGTTCTAAGATTATGCAATCTATCCGCCAACTTAATCAAGATAACTCTTATATCCTTTGCCATGGCAAGGAACATCTTACGAAGATTCTCTGCCTGAATCTCGATCTTATCCTGAGACAAATCAAGCTGAGTAAGCTTAGTTACTCCATCAACCAAAAGAGCAATCTCCTCGGAAAATTCCTTGGTAATCTCCTCCGTAGTCATAACTGTATCCTCAACTACATCATGAAGGATACCAGCCACAATAGTTTCCTTGTCAAGCTCTAACTCCGCAAGGATAATAGCCACGCAAAGGGGATGAATAATGTAAGGCTCCCCTGATTTACGTTTCTGGTCTTTGTGAGCTTCATCAGCTATGGCATATGCCTTTTCCACAAGAGAAATATCTGATGAAGGATGATATCTCTTAATTGTTTCTATAAGCTGTTTATATAACTCCTCAGGCGGAGTGAAATCATTTGGCTTACTCAATGATCTTTTCAGTTTTTCCAGTGGTTTGTATACTGTTTCTGCCATATCTTTTCTCCCTGAAAATCTGTAAAATTTTTACTCGCCCTCGAAGCAAACTATGGATGCTACATCATAGTCAGCAAGAACCTTTCTTCCACCTAAGTCCACAAGCTCTATAAGGAAAATAATCTTTACAACTTCTCCCCCAAGCTCCTCAACCAGCTTAGCAGCCGCCTCAATAGTTCCGCCTGTAGCAATAAGGTCATCTACCAAAACCACCTTATCTCCTGGTTTTATAGCATCCTTATGAATCTCAATTGTAGCCGAACCATACTCTAAATCATAACTTTTTTCTACAGTCTCTCTAGGCAATTTACCCTTCTTTCGAATAGGTATAAAGCCCTTTTTATTCATATATGCAAGAGGCGCACCAAATATGAAGCCACGGGATTCAGCTCCCGCAATAAGATTATAATCAACACCTTCAAGGAGCTTATTCATCTCATCAATGGCAAGTGAAAACCCTTCTGCACTTTCAAGTACACTTGTCACATCTCTGAAAATAATTCCTTCCTTAGGAAAATCTGGAATACTCTTAATATAATCTTCTACTTTTTTCATATGGCCTTACCTCTCTTTACTGTGTCTTTCTATACAAAGTTGGTTGTATCTGTATAGTTTTTCTACCACCATACTCATTGATAGTAGGATAATATGCCACATCTAATTTTACATTATTAGGCATACCCTTTAGTATTTTATCACATTCTTCGTCACTAAACCACATTTTTATGCATTCTATGAAATGTTTTCCATTAAAATCCATAGCTTCCACCACATATCCATCAGAGTCCTGAAAGAAAATCTTCATATACTGTTTTTCCTTGCCCATAGGAATAACTCTTTTTATCCCCAAGCCACTCTGCCCAAATATAGGTTTCTCATTTCCCTTTCCAAAAGGTTCCAGTAACCTTAGCTGTTCTATAAGCCTTTCGGATATGTAAGCAATAGGCATAGGAACGTCAAGCCTCACTACAGGAGTAAGTTCTTCCTCAGTCAAATGCTGATTAACGTTAAGCCTTCTTCTAAACTCCTCAAGATTCTCCTTGGCTAATGAAAAACCCGCTGCAAGCTCATGCCCGCCATACTTTAGCAACAAGTCTTTTACCTCAGTCAATGCGTCAAACATATGATATCCTTCAATAGAACGGCCTGACCCTTTAATTGTCCCCTCCTTGGTATCTGTGATAACGTATATAGGTTTATAGAAATGTTCCCTAAGTCTTCCTGCCACAATTCCCGCAATGCTTTCGTGAAGCTCTGGTAGGTACACAACCAAAACCACATCTTCCTTGTATTTTTCTTCTACTTGCTTTATAGCTTCCACAACACCCTCTTCAGTCATGGATTTTCTTTCCTGATTAAGGGCAAGTAACTCATTTGCCAAAGTATACGCCCTATCCTCATCCTCCTCCAAAAGCAACTCCAAGCCATTATCAGCCTTTGAAAGTCGTCCTGTAGCATTGATACATGGACCTATAACAAATCCGAGATGAAAAGCAGATAAATTCTTCCCACTTAATTCATTAACTGAAAGCAAAGTTTTTAATCCTAGATTTTTCGTATTTTTAAGAAGCTTCAAACCTTCTCTTACATAGATTCTATTCTCATCTCTAAGCTCCATAACGTCACATACTGTAGCTATGGCAACCATCTCTATATATCTGGTTTCGTCCTCCCACAAAACACCCATAGTTTCATATAAATTTCTTATAAACTTGTACGCTACTGTGGCACCGCAAATACCTTTAAATGGATAAGCACAGGTCTCCCTCATTATATCAATAACTGCATCTGCAGGAGGTAGCTTCTCTACTTTTTCTCCACTGGCATCCATATCATAAGGCACCGCATGATGGTCTGTTACAACTACTCGCATTCCAAGACTCTTAGCAAGAGCAATAGCATCTACTGCCGCAATACCATTGTCACAGGTTATGATTACATTTACTCCCTCGTTATGAGCTTCTTCTATAATTCTTTCATTTATGCCATATCCATCTATTATACGGTCAGGAATTTTGTAGCTTACATTAGCCCCTAATCTTTTTAGACCATCATACAAAATATAATTGGACATAACTCCATCTACATCATAATCTGATACTATGCATATGGATTTTTCAGTCCTTATGCTTTCAGCCATTATCTGACATCCCTTGCTCATATCCTCCATCAAGCTTGGACTGTGAGTATCCTTAAGACTCCCCTGCAAATATGAAGCAATGGCATCATCACCAACCACATCTCGGTTGATTAGAACTCGGGCTACAACTTGGTCTATATTATATTTTTCGCCGATGGCTTTAAAGTCGGCTTTTTTTCCGTACACTACCCATTTTGCTTCCATTTTTTCTCCTAAAATAAACGTGGGACCACCCTATGATAGCCCCACTGATATATTTATGCTTTTTTAGTTTCCTTCTTAGTTTTCTTTGAATCGCCTTTACCAAGCTTTGTCTTAAGCAAATGCCAAAGTGGTCCAGTGATGCAGATTGAAGAATATGCACCACAAACAATACCAGCCATAAGTGTAAATGTAAATTCCTTAAGTGAAGATACACCCATGATGTAAAGTACAAGCACCATTACAAATGTTGTAAGGGATGTATATATTGTTCTTGTAAAAGTCTGGGCGATACTTGTATTTACGATAGTATCCAACTCTTCTCTATTCATTATCTTTAAGTTCTCTCTGATTCTATCGAAGATAATGATAGTTGCATTGATGGAGTAACCCACTATAGTAAGCATACAAGCTATAAATGTGTTACCTACTGAAAGCTGTCCTATTGCATATATAGCAAAAACAACCATAACGTCGTGGATAAGTGCAAGCACTGCACTGGCACCAAACTTCACGTCTGAGAATCTAATTGCTATATATATAAGCATTAAAATGGATGATATGATAACCGCTAAGATAGCGTCTGTCTTCATCTCACCACTTATGGTTGAACTTATACTTTGAGCACTTATCTCTGTAACGCCAAACTTATCTCTAAATGCCGCCTCAAGAGCTGCTGCCTGGTCCTCTGTAAGTTCTGTTGTCTTAAAGATTACCTGATTGGTTCCCTCAACTGTCTGCACCTGTACATCAGCTGCTGAAACATTTACAGTTTCTGTAATGACAGGAACTACCTCTGCTTCTGCCTTCTCAAGAGTATACTCCTCATTAAAGGTTACAGTTGTCGAAGTACCACCAGTAAACTCAAGGCTGTAATTAAGTGACTTACCTGTATTTGCTTTATTGATAGGCATAAATACAATTCCTGCTATGATAGCTATGGCAGATATAATCATACAAATCTTTGATGCCTTAACATAATTCCTAACCTTTGGTGCTTTTGCCTTGCCATAGAATACTGGCTTCTTGATTCCAAGATTAACAGCTACACCTAAAAGGAACTTCGTTACAACCAAAGCTGTAAACATAGAAAGTATAATACCTAACATAAG
>JAGBBM010000012.1 GCA_017938485.1 Lachnospiraceae bacterium | reverse complement strand
CATTATCGATACTCCAGGACACGTTGACTTCACTGTAGAGGTTGAGCGTTCACTTAGAGTACTTGATGGTGCTGTAGGTGTATTCGATGCTAAGGCTGGTGTTGAGCCACAGTCAGAGAACGTTTGGCGTCAGGCTGACACTTATAATGTACCTCGTATGGCATTCATCAACAAGATGGATAAAATGGGTGCAGACTTTTTCAATGCTGTTCAGACAATCATTGATCGTTTGGGCAAGAACGCTATCCCTGTTCAGATTCCTATAGGAAAAGAGTCAGATTTCGTTGGTCTTATCGACTTATTCGAGATGGAAGCTTACTACTACAAGGATGACAAGGGCGAGGAAATCGAAATTACTGCTATTCCAGATGATTTGAAGGATGATGCAGAAATCTGGCATGAGAACCTTGTTGAGAAGGTTTGTGAGTTAGATGATGACCTTATGATGCAGTACCTTGAGGGCGAGGAGCCATCAGTAGAGGATATGAAGGCTGCACTTCGTAAGGGTACTATAGCTTGTCAGGCAGTTCCTGTATTCTTAGGTTCTGCATACAAGAACAAGGGTGTTCAGAAGATGTTAGATGGTGTTATCGAGTATATGCCAGCACCAACTGATATTCCTGACATCACAGGTGTTGATGAAGATGGTAACGAAGTTGTTCGTCACTCATCAGATGAGGAGCCATTCTCAGCACTTGCATTCAAGATTATGACTGACCCATTCGTAGGTAAGTTAGCATTCTTTAGAGTTTATTCAGGTACATTGAACTCAGGTTCATATGTATTAAACGCTACTAAGGGTAAGAAGGAGCGTGTTGGACGTATCGTTCAGATGCACGCTAATTCACGTACAGAGATAGATAAGGTTTATTCAGGAGATATCGCTGCAGCTGTAGGATTTAAGCTTACAACTACTGGTGATACAATCTGTGATGAGCAGCATCCAGTTATTCTTGAGTCTATGGAGTTCCCAGAGCCAGTTATCGAGCTTGCTATTGAGCCAAAGACTAAGAACGACCAGGGTAAGATGGGTGAAGCTTTAGCAAAGCTTGCTGAAGAGGATCCTACATTCAGAGCTCACACTGATAAGGAAACTGGACAGACTATCATCGCTGGTATGGGTGAGCTTCACCTTGAGGTTATTGTTGACCGTCTCCTTCGTGAGTTTAAGGTAGAGGCAAACGTTGGTGCTCCACAGGTTGCTTACAAAGAGACATTTACTAAGGCTGTTGATGTTGATAGTAAGTACGCTAAGCAGTCAGGTGGTCGTGGACAGTACGGTCATTGTAAGGTACACTTTGAGCCAATGGATCCTAACGGTGAAGAAACATTCAAGTTCGAGTCAACTGTTGTTGGTGGTGCTATTCCTAAGGAGTACATTCCAGCTGTTGGCGAGGGTATCGAGGAAGCTTCAAAGGCTGGTATCCTTGGTGGTTACCCAGTACTTGGTATCAAGGCTACTGTATACGATGGTTCATACCACGAAGTCGATTCATCTGAGATGGCATTCCACATCGCTGGTTCAATGGCATTCAAGGATGCTATGGCTAAGGGTGATGCAGTTCTTCTTGAGCCAATCATGAAGGTTGAGGTTACTATGCCAGAGGAATACCTTGGTGATGTAATCGGAAGTATCAACGCTAAGCGTGGACAGATTGAAGGTATGGATGACCTCGGCGGTGGTAAGATTGTAAGATCTTATGTTCCACTTGCAGAGATGTTCGGATACGCTACAGAGCTTCGTTCTTCAACTCAGGGTCGTGGTAACTACTCTATGTTCTTTGAGAAGTACGCTCAGTGTCCAAAGAACATTCAGGAGAAGGTACTCGCTGCAAAGAAGGGCTAATCTCTAGCATACAAAGCATTATCACATTGTACAGACACTGTAATTCAGTGTTTGTACAATGAAAAATATAGATTATGGTTGACATAATCAAAACTATTATTTTTTAATTATATTTAGTATTAAAAAGGCTTGAAAATATTTATATATTTTAATATAATATTTGGTAGCCGAGTAAAAGCCCAAGAAGGGCAAAATTAAGGAGGATATTAAAATGGCAAAAGCTAAGTTTGAAAGAACTAAACCACATTGTAACATTGGTACAATCGGACACGTTGATCACGGTAAGACTACTTTAACAGCTGCTATCACTAAGACTCTTCATGAGAGACTTGGTACTGGTGAGGCTGTTGCATTCGAGAATATTGATAAGGCTCCAGAAGAGAGAGAAAGAGGTATCACTATCTCTACTGCTCACGTTGAGTACGAGACTGAGAACAGACACTACGCACACGTTGACTGTCCAGGACATGCTGACTACGTAAAGAACATGATCACTGGTGCTGCACAGATGGATGGTGCTATCCTCGTTGTTGCTGCTACTGATGGTGTTATGGCTCAGACTAAGGAGCACATCCTTCTTTCACGTCAGGTAGGTGTACCTTACATCACTGTATTCATGAACAAGTGTGATATGGTTGATGATGAGGAGTTACTTGAGCTCGTTGAGATGGAGATCACTGAGGCTCTTGAGGAGTACGAGTTCACTGATTGTCCAATCGTTAAGGGTTCAGCTCTTAAGGCTCTTGAGGATCCATCTTCAGAGTGGGGTGACAAGATTCTTGAGCTTATGAAGACTGTTGATGAGTACGTTCCAGATCCACAGAGAGATACTGATAAGGACTTCATCATGCCTGTAGAGGATGTATTTACAATTACTGGTCGTGGTACAGTTGCAACTGGTAGAGTTGAGGCTGGTGTTATCCACGTTAACGAGGAAGTTGAAATCGTTGGTATTAAGCCAGAGAAGCAGAAGACTACTGTAACTGGTATCGAGATGTTCCGTAAGCTTCTTGATGAGGGACAGGCTGGTGATAACATCGGTGCACTTCTTAGAGGTATTAAGAGAGAGGACATCGTAAGAGGTCAGGTTCTCTGTAAGCCAGGTTCAGTAACTTGCCATACTAAGTTCACTGCTCAGGTTTACGTTCTTACTAAGGAAGAGGGTGGACGTCATACTCCATTCTTCAACAACTACCGTCCACAGTTCTACTTCAGAACTACAGACGTAACTGGTGTATGTAACCTTCCAGCTGGTACTGAGATGTGTATGCCTGGTGATAACGTAGAGATGACTATCGAGCTCATCCACCCAATCGCTATGGCTCAGGGTCTTACTTTCGCTATCCGTGAAGGTGGTAGAACAGTAGGTTCAGGTAGAGTTGCATCTATCATCGAGTAATCTAAGATTTATCGTTGATAGAACCATCTTAAGTTAATAACTTAAATTATAATCCCGGAGAGTGCTTGCACTCTTCGGGTATTTTTTTGCTCTCTGTCAAGAGTGGAGGTAGAATCCATTAATTTTTCTTGTTGACAAGCTGTAGGTTGGCTTGTTATCCTATACTTGTTCTTGTAATTCATACAAAACGTCAAAAATCTTTATTGTATCTGTACAAATCATAGGTAGATTCCAGAAATTCACAAGTTTAATGATGGTTTGAAGGTGAGAATACGGAGTATATATAAGGGGGTGATGAGATATCCGTAAAGTTGAGGTAAAATAGGGCGTGTTAGATGCTTAATGGCGGGGGTCAGAGGTTGTTGTTACGGAGGATGTGTAAGAAGCTAGCTAGATATCCGTAAAACTGAGGCGAAATTAGGCGTGATTGTTGCTTCGTGACAGTGGCGGAGGTTGCTAATACGGAGGATATAGGAGAAGTAAGTGAATTATCCGTAAAATAAGTGTGGTGAGTCAATTCCCCGGTAGTTTCTTACTAGAATTTACGGATAAAAAAGCAAGTTGGGTGTAGAAATCCGTAAATCTGTAGAAACTAGTTAAAGTTAATAGCTGTGTCAGTCGAAAAAGTACGGATAAACCAGTGGGTAGCCAAGTTATATCCGTAAAGCTTCCCAAATCAGTGGAATAATCACCAGTCTATTCAGCTCACAGTACATATAATAAGTGTTATTCTTCGTGATTCTCCGTAATATCCAAACAATTCTTCTGATGCCCATCATAAGTAAAAGAAAGAAGGTGAAATATGAGTCAATTACTACATGAATTGCTCAAAGAAAGTGAAAGATTAAGAAACATAATCACATGCGCAGAAAGTATTATCAAAAGAGCTCCCAAAGGGAGCATCAGAGTTTCTATGTGTAAAAAATCAAAACAATTCTACTATCAAGAAAAAGAAAATCTAGAAAAGACAAAATCCCCAAATGGAAAATACTTAAGAAAAGAAGAGCGAGAGCTAGCAGTTAAGATAATCGAGCGAGAATACTGTGAGAAGCTTCTGGTTACATGCATAAAGAGAAAGAAGGAAATAGACAAAACAATAGAAGCTTTAAAGTCTACTGAGCTGGAAAAGGTATATGACTCTATGCCAAGGGCGAAAAGAGAATGTTTTGCACCTATGGTGTTAAGTGATGAGATGTATAGAGAAATGTGGGAAAGCGTTACCTATGAGGGAAAAGAATTTCCGGAGGACTATCCAGAGATATATTCTGACAGGGGAGAGCGAGTGCGTTCCAAAACAGAAAAGATAATAGCAGATAAGTTGAATAAAGAAGGAATTCCTTACAGATATGAAGAACCCTACGAATTAGAGAGGTATGGAATAGTGTATCCTGATTTTAAGATATTGGACGTGAATAATAGGAGGGAGATAATCCTTGAACATTTTGGAATGATGGATGATGAAGAATACTGTAGGAAGGCACTTAAGAAGCTTAGGATGTATGAACGACAGGGATTGGTGTTAGGGAAGAATTTGATGATTACGTATGAAACAAGTACGGAGCCATTTGATTCAAGATTGTTTGAAAGGATGTTGAGGGAGTATGGGGTGATGGGAATATAAAACCTCGCAAGGTTGTGCGAAAGTTTCTTGAAGACAGAGAATGGCTGTGGTATAATATTTTGTGGAATTTTGTAAGTTTTTGATGCATGATGGAGGGCATATTATGGCTGTATCATACAACAGATTATGGAAGATATTAGTAGACAGGAAAATGAGTAAAGCTGACCTTAGAAAACAGGCAGCAATAGCACCAAACACAATGACAAAGCTTCGTAGAGATGAAGAGGTTACATTGGGAGTGCTGGGAAAGATTTGCAAGACCCTTGATGTGGATTATGGGGATATTATGGAGTATGTGAAGGATTAAGACCGGATTTTGGGACATAATAATGTGTAGAATTTAAGGTGTGTAATCATACATTTGGATAAGAGCCGAAGGAGGACCGAAGTGTGAGAAATATTAATGAACTTGTTGGAATTATAAAAGGCATAAATTTTGATGGTATAATAAATGACAAGGAAGTAGTACGCCTTCAGTCCTGGGTAGACAAGAATAGGAATCTTGCATATGAGCCACTTCAGGCTGAATTGATAAAAATGGTTGATGGTGTATTGGAAGATCATATTATTAACGAAGAAGAAAAGAAAATGATGCTTGAAAAAGCAGAGCGTTTTCTAAAGGAAACAGGCGATAATATTGCAAATGTGTATGAACTGAATGGTATTATTGAAGGTATTGTATGTGATGGTGAAGTTAATGAAGCCGAAGTGTATCGATTAAAAGAATGGATGAATGCATATGGGGATGATATCCGAAAACATAAGCCAAGTGCGGATTTGTGCAAGGTTATAGATGACATTCTTGATGACGGAGTAGTAACGGAAGAGGAGCAGTCTATGTTATTAGATATGCTTTCTGACAGAATTGACAACTCACAATTTGAGACTAAACTTGATTATTTGTGTAAGTTGGTAAGAAACAGAAGGAATATAGGAACGGACTTAATAGATATTCTAGATAATGATATTGCTATGAAAGAAATTCATAAGAGAGCTGAGATACAATTAATGAATGGACTTTCTTCTTATAGTGGCTATATTGCAAACCAGGAGATAATAGTTGTCTCACTAGTTCTTATCGCTATGCTTGAATATGACGGTAATTACTATAGTAATGTAAGAAATACATATACAAATGTTTATCGTAGATATTCTGAGCAAAAAGTCGAAGGCATGATTAGGTCAATTCTTGGGAGATATAAGAAGCAAAATGAAGCTGGTAGTAGAAGCAGAATTATTAATGTTGTGCTTGAAAATGCAATAGTCCCGCAAAATTTTTTACCAGCTTTTTTTGAATTCATTTTTGATATTTATAAATTAAATTTTGAATACGATCTTCCAGAGGAACCATATGAGGAGTTTAAATTTGTATTTGAAGGATTGCGTAATAACCTGCTTTCTGATGGAGATGACATTTCGGTTAATATCACTCAAAAGACATACAAACTGATAGCCACGACAAAACAGTTAATTACGAGAGAAGATGGTTTAGATGCAATTATCAAACTTAGTATTCTCATAGTAAAATTGATAGATAAGCGTTTTTGGGATAAAGAAGTAAAGATTTTCAATCCGTATCTGAAAGTGGGATATGAAGGCTGGGAGAAACAACTGAAAAATGTTTATAAAGGTGGATACGAAAGAAGAAAAAATGCCTCAGAAATGCGTTCAAGGTGGGAACCTAAATATGTGATGGTTAATAATACAATTTGTTTGATACCACCGGTACATAAGGTAAAAGCTCAGTATGATTATAGAGATATAGCGGTAGTTGTGTTAAATGACGGTATAGAAATTTATAGAAATAATTGTTGCGATATAAGAGAAATTATTGGTGGATATCAAGTCTATTCAGATAAAATTGTCCTTGAAAAACCTTTAGGAAAATTGAAATATCGGTTAGTGGCAGGAAATGAGATTGTATACGATAGTAAGGATAAACTGTATAGAAATTATATTGTGTTTAATGAAGAAGGACAAGAAGTAAATAATAATACGGACTTTGAAGGAACGGCATACTTTTGTTATAAAAAGGGAGATGCCGAGTTAGAGAATATTATTGCGAGAGAATTT
>JAGBBM010000086.1 GCA_017938485.1 Lachnospiraceae bacterium | reverse complement strand
TCCTCAGTAGTATCTTCTGTTGGTTCCTCTGAATCAAGGACTTCCTCTGTAACAGCCTCAGTAGTTGTAACTATAGGTTCTGTATCATCATAATACTTGAGGTCTATATTTCTATCGTACTTAAGAAGAAGTTCAGCGGCATACTCAGCAATTATCTGACTTTCATCTTCAGTTAGCTCAATAACTTTACTACAGCCTACAGTAAAAAATGATAAAATCACTATACTGCACACCACTAATATCTTTTTCATCCATATCCTCCAATAGTGAAAAATCTGCACATAGTAATTTTACCACTTTTTTTCATTATCAGCAAGGCATATTAGCATCCAAATCAAAATAAAATACTACTCCATCTTCAACATTATACACACCATATGATTTATTATGAGCTTTCATAGTCGCAGCCACAATAGATAAGCCTATACCATTGCCTCCATATTCTCTTGTTCTGGCCTTATCAGCCTTATAAAACTTAACAAAAAGCTTTTCAATATCTTCCTTTGATATATTATCTCCTTCGTTATATACACATACTCTCACATTTGTTTCGTTACGCTCAAAGAATATTTTGATTCCTCCACCTTTTTTTACATAGTGAATGGCATTTGTAAGATAGTTAGTCACCACTTCTTCTATCATATACTCATCTGCCCACACATATATAGGAGCTTCTTCCTCAAATAAAATATTAGTTTCCTTGTCCTCCAACAATATAGTTGTGGCATTAATGATATCTCTAATGAAGCCAACTAATTCAAATCTTTCAATACTCGGAGCTGCATTACCAAACTCTATCTCATTAAGAGTAAGTAATTTCCGCACTAGGACATTCATCTTTGTGGCCTCATCTATAATAACATCGGTGTAAAAATTCTTACTTTCCTCGTCATCAAATAAATTATCCTTTAATCCTTCTGCATATCCCTGAATAAGAGCAATTGGCGTTTTTAACTCATGAGATACATGAGAAAGAAACTCTCGCCTCATATCCTCCAATTCTTCCTTTTCCTTAATGTCCTTTTCAAGCTGTAAATTGGCAGACTTAAGCTCTGATATGGTACTCTCCAACTTATTTGACATCTCGTTCATATATTTTCCGAGTTCACCAATCTCATCATTCGTAGCCACAGGCACCTTAACTTCAAAGTCAAGATTAATCATTCTTTTAGCTAAATGTGTCAAATTCTTTATTGGCACCGAGAAAATACTACTAAAGGCAAGAATAAATACAGAACCAAATATAAGTACACCTACCGCTATACCCATAAATACCTTTGTAACAACTTTTATTGCGGATTCAATCTGTGCCACAGGAGAACGCAAAATAATAATATTTCCATTATCCAACTTACCATACAAATCGAAATACTCTGCATTTATTACATTGTCACGAATCTGCAATATTTCATATTCTCCTGGCTTAAAACGTACCTCTTCATCCATAGAATTGAGTATATCTTCCAAACTGTCCATCATAAGGCCATCATCATTTATAGATGTATATATCTCATCATTCTCACGATTAATTATAAACACGATAGCACCTAACGGATTTGATATATTGCCATAGATATCACCGTCAGAAAAATGGTGATTGCTATTACTTGACATATCATTACAAGACTCATATGTATACACAAGATTACTTTTTACATAGTGAACAAATACACCTTTAATCAAAAATGTACATATAAGCCAAGATGCAGTTATAACAAACAAAGAGAAAATCACTACCATCGCAGTGATTTTCATTCTTATAGATGATTTCATACTATACCTCGAATTTGTATCCCATACCCCAAATTGTTTTAATATACTCGCCCTTTTCACCGAGCTTGCTTCTCAACTTTTTAACATGTGTATCTATTGTTCTAGCATCTCCAAAATAATCATAATTCCACACATTGTTAAGTATTTTTTCTCTAGATAAGGCAACCCCCTGGTTAACCAAAAAATAATTCAATAGCTCAAACTCTTTGTAGCTTAAATCTATGCTTTCTTCATCCACATATACTATGTGAGCTGCTATATCCATAACTATACCGCCTACACTTATAGTATCCTGGCCTTTTTCTGCATTGGTACGTCTAAGCACTGCCTCTACCCTTGCCACTAATATCTTAGGACTAAACGGCTTGGTAATATACTCATCAACACCCAAGGAAAATCCTTTAAGTTCATCTCTTTCATCACTTTTTGCAGTGAGCATAATAATTGGCACTTTAGACATCTTTCTTATCTCTTCTGCCACCTGATACCCATCTAATTTTGGCATCATAACATCTAATATAACCAGTTCAATATCTTTTGTGGACATAAATACATCAACTGCTTCTTCCCCATCAGCAGCCTCAATAACAGCAAATCCACTCTTAACCAGAAAGTCTTTTACTAATTTTCGCATTCTACTCTCATCATCTACGACAAGAATTTTTGCTTGTTCCATAACTTTCCCTCCATAATACATTTTTATCTGTACATTATAAATCAATTATTTGTATAATCTGTGAAAATTTTACAATAATATAAAAAATGTAAATTTTAGTAACCTAATTCTGCCTCCCTCTTATCAAGCTCATCCTCTCTTTGTATCAGCTCATCCTCCCAATTTTGAAGTCTTTCTTCCCATGCTGAATATTTGTTTAGGATTTTTTCTTCTGTGTTAAAATAGCCTATATTATCATTGGTTACAACAATAAAGAACATCCCTACAATAATGATAACCAATGACACAATAGCTATACTCATTTTTTTCTTTTGGGATTGTAGCTTTTCATTATCAGCTTTAAGTTTTTCATAGTTGAGGTTAATTAAAGGATTTTTATCTCCTTCTTGTCGCAATCTTGGAACATACACTGGTGAAATATCTGCCTCTGGCATATTAGACACCAAAAATTCACGCATCTCATGTAAAAACGAAAGTCCCACAGGGGTTTCAAAATACTTTTTTGCCACCATTTTTTCGTATAACTTTAATGCGTTATCCAAGTTATTGATATCTACCTTTTCCTTGACTTTTCTCAAGGTCTCATATTCTCTTTTTGCCAATTCTGTATCTTTTGCGCTCTGAAACACAAAGCCATCAATAACTGGTTTTTTCATTATAAT
Source organism: Lachnospiraceae bacterium (assembly GCA_017938485.1). Classification (GTDB taxonomy): domain Bacteria; phylum Bacillota; class Clostridia; order Lachnospirales; family Lachnospiraceae; genus Coprococcus_C. The sequence continues at coordinate 5,098 of JAGBBM010000086.1, read as the reverse complement.
CACCCCTCTTCATAGAAAACAAGAGGTTGTATCCAACCGCTACAACCCCTTATATGTCTTTAATATTAAAATGAACCACTTATATCTACATCATAATCAATGCAAAGAAGCTTAAGTGCAGACTCGTACTGTGTCATAAGTTCACCTGCTTCAGATATAAGCATATCAGCCTGCGCAAGATAATCAGGATTTTCTTCCTTGATAGCTGTCACAACAAGTCTCATGGCCTCTAGCTGCTTATTTGCACTTTCAATGCATAAATCTTTTAATTCCTGAACCTCTGATGTAGCCACTTGGATATTCTCTAACTCAGTTATAAATGATTCCATATTAGGTATAGCTGCCACCTCAAGTTCAGTCAAAAACGCAGCTGTATCCATATCCTCTGTAATAAAATACGAATTATATGACTCAATAGCAGTATCTCTATATGTGAGAACCGCTGCCAACTCTACATTGACAAACTCAACAATATCATCCTGAACAGATACACTCTCCGTTGCCTCATCTTTTTCCTTATCCTTACCACACGCTGTCATACATAATGCCATCACCAACATCATAAACACGGCATACATTCTTTTTTTCATGTTGTATCTCCATTTCATCAAAAAATATCACTAGTAATCCTCTGTTAATTATACAACAACCAACATAATAAGACAAACATTATCTCTTCTTTTTCAGTTTGTTTTGCCTCTTTATATACTTTTGATATTCTTCTTTATTTTCAGCTATATATTTGTCATATAGGTCTGGTCTTCTCTCTTTTGTTCTGATAAGTGACTGCTCATATCGCCATTCAGCAATGTTTTTGTGGTGTCCGGAAAGAAGTACAGGAGGCACCTGCATATCCATAAAAGTTTCAGGTCTTGTATACTGCGGATATTCCAAAAGTCCATCATAAAATGACTCATACACTGCACTCTCATCACTTCCAAGCACCCCTGGAACAAGACGAGATACCGCATCCACTATCATCATAGCAGGAAGCTCACCACCAGTTAGCACAAAATCACCTATAGACACATTATCAGTGACTATAAGTTCAAGTACTCTCTCATCTATGCCCTCATAGTGACCACAGAGCAAAACCAACTCCTCTTCCTCTGACAATTCCTTTGCCATAGCCTGATTAAATGGTGTTCCCTGGGGAGTCATATAAAGCACTCTCATTTTCTTATCTGGTTTTCCATACTTTTCTTCAATGGACTTATATGCAGCATATACAGGTTCTGCCTGCATCAGCATACCCGCTCCTCCACCATAAGTATAATCATCCACGTGATTGTATTTGTTGTTGGCAAAATCTCTGATATTAACCGGATTAACAGATATAAAACCTTTTTCTATAGCTCTTCCAGTAATACTTTCAGAAAGTCCACCCATTACCATATCTGGAAACAATGTCATTATATGGAAATTCATTTAATCTAACATTCCCTTCATCAATCTAACTGTCACTTTGCCAGCTTCATAATCCATATCAAGAACGCAATCCTTTATAACTGGCATCAATAGTTCTTTATCATTAGTAAGTTTTATAACAAATACGTCGTTGGCACCTGTTTGCATTACATCCTCCAACTTGCCAAGGAGCTCACCATCTTCAGTAACCACGTCCATACCGATTACATCGGATATATAGTACTCATCTTCTTCAAGAGGTACTGCATCCTCTCTTGTGACGTACAAGTCCAAGCCCTTATATTTTTCTATTTCATTGATATCTTTAAATTCTTTAAATGATAAAATCACCATATTCTTAAAGAATTTACAGGTATTTTTCTCTACTTGTATATCTTCCTTGGGAGTTCTAATAAAACACTTTTTTAGGGTTTTAAATCTGTTCAAATCATCTGTTGTAGGAAAAACCTTAACCTCTCCTTTTAAACCGTGAGTTGAGGTTATAACTCCAATTCTGAAAATATCTTCCATCCAATTCTCCTTCATAAATGTAAATAAGCAAAATCCCCGATATAAACCGGGGATTTTAAGAATTATTTAATGTCTACAATTACCTTTTTGTCACCCTTTGACGCTGCTGCCTTAACAACAGTACGAATGGACTTGGCAATTCGGCCTTGCTTACCAATAACCTTACCCATATCATCTGGTGCAACCTTAAGTTCAATTGTAATAGTATCTTCCTCGATTGTCTCATTTACAACAACTTCGTCAGGGCAATCAACAAGGGATTTTGCAATAAGTTCGACTAATTCTTTCATTACTGGCACCTCCCTTGGATTACTTCTCGATACCTGCCTGCTTGAATAACTTAGCTACTGTGTCAGTTGGCTGAGCACCATTATTAAGCCACTTCTTAGCTGCCTCTGCGTCAACGTTAAATGCAGCTGGCTCCTGATTTGGGTCGTAAGTACCTATCTCATCGATGAATCTACCATCTCTAGGTGATCTAGAGTCAGCAACGATTACTCTATAAAAAGGATGCTTCTTATATCCCATTCTTCTTAATCTGATTTTTACTGCCATGTCAATTTCACCTCCTTATGTTTCGTTAAATCTATAATAGTAAAATCTATTATCAAAATCCAAATGGTAGCTTAAAGCCACCTCGTTTTTTACCGCCCATAAGACCTGACATCTGTTTCATCATCTTTTTGGACTGTTCAAACTGTTTCAATAGCTTATTTACTTCGCTAACCGGAACGCCTGCGCCATCAGCAATACGTTTTTTACGGCTAGGGTTGATAATGTCTGGATTACTTCTCTCCTTCGGAGTCATAGAGTATATAATCGCCTTTGGCATACTCATAGCATTATCATCTATCTCAATATTCTTTAACTGCTTGTTAGTTCCAAAACCTGGAAGCATCTTAAGGAGGTCATTCATACCACCCATCTTTTCCATCTGCTCCATCTGTTCAAGGAAATCATTGAAGTCAAAGGATGCCTTACGCATCTTCTGTTCCATTTCCTTAGCTTTTTCTTCATCTATGGCATTTTGAGCTTTCTCGATAAGGCTCTCCACATCTCCCATACCAAGAATTCTACTTGCCATACGAGATGGATAGAACTGTTCCAAATCAGTAAGCTTCTCCCCCATACCTGCATAAAGGATAGGCTTACCTGTAACTGCCGTAATAGAAAGGGCTGCACCACCTCTTGTGTCACCATCTAACTTAGTTAAGATAACACCATCTATACCAATCTTGTCATTGAAAGATGTAGCAACATTTACCGCATCCTGACCTGTCATAGCATCAACAGTAAGAATGGTATATGTAACATCAACGTTTGCCTTAATATCAGCAAGCTCTGCCATCATATCCTCATCTATGTGAAGACGACCAGCAGTATCTATAAATACAAGATTAATATCATTTTTTACTGCGTGTTCAATAGCTGCCTTAGCTATATTAACAGGTTTGTGTCCATCTCCCATAGAAAATACAGGAACACCAACCTTCTCAGCATTAACAGTAAGCTGCTTTATAGCTGCAGGACGATATACGTCACAGGCAACCAAAAGTGGTTTCTTACCTCTATTCTTAAATTGTCCTGCAAGTTTAGCAACTGTAGTTGTCTTACCTGCACCTTGAAGTCCACACATAAGAATCACTGTGACTTCATTAGAAGGACGAAGCTTAAGCTCTGTGGTCTCTGAGCCCATAAGCTTATCCATCTCTTCTTTTACAATCTTTATAACCATCTGTCCTGGATTAAGTCCTTTAAGAACCTCCTCGCCGACAGCTCTTTCGCTAACCGAATTAATAAACTGCTTAACTACCTTAAAGTTAACATCCGCCTCAAGAAGCGCACGTTTAACTTCTTTCATAGCTTCTTTTACATCGCTTTCTGTAAGCATACCCTTACTTCTAAGCTTTTTAAATACATTTTGCAGTTTATCTGTTAAACTATCAAAAGCCATTAAACAACCTCCAAAACCTAAAATTCCTCAAGAATTTCTGCTGCTTCTTTATCAATATCCTTAATCAAACCATCGAGATTACTATCATTATTTTGCTTCTTAAGTAGTTCTATCTTATCTTTAATTAAACTGACCTTATCTCTCGCATTAACAAACTTTTCAACTAACTTAAGCTTAGTCTCATAATCTTCAAGAATCTTATCCGAACGCTTAATCATATCGTAAACGCCCTGTCTTGATATACCGTTTAATCTGGCTATCTCGGAATAAGACAAATCATTCATAACCACATCTTCATATATGCTCTTTTGATGTTCTGTAAGTAATTCACCGTAAAAGTCATACAGCAACGACTGTCTTACTATCTTTTCCAAAATAACACCACCCAACAATCTCTGTAAAGTTATTTTGCTTTACAAACCTATAGTATAATATAACACTACAAGCCTTGTGTCAAGTGTTTTTTCTTGACAAAATTAAAAAGTATATATTTTCTGATTGTAAGCATATAATTTAACAACGCAAATATAAAGGTTTATATATGGATAATAGTAATTTAAATGATACTGGCTATCTTAGAATCTTTGCTACTACTGAAGGCGAAGTTTTTCCAATAAAGGATGCTAGAATCGAAATATCAAGTACTGGCGAGCCCAACAGAATATTGGAAGTTTTAACAACTAATGAAAGTGGCAACTCAGAAACCATCCCTCTTGATGCACCACCTCTTGAATACAGTATGTCACCTTCCGACAATCAACCTTACTCTGAATACAATATAAAAATCACAGCACCCAATTACGAGGAACAAATCATAACAGGAGTTCAAATTTTATCTGGTGAAACGGGAGTTCAAAACGTCCAGATGATTCCTTCCCCAGAAGGTCAAAGCATATACAATCCTACAGTTATTTCCGGTCACACCTTATGGGAGTACTATCCACCCAAGATTGCGGAAGCAGAAGTTAAGCCTGTTAACGAATCCGGTGAAATTGTACTTAGAAAAGTTGTTGTTCCTGAAACAATTGTAGTTCACGACGGAGTTCCCTCTGACCCTACAGCCACAAATTATTATGTGCCCTATCTTGACTACATAAAAAATGTAGCCTGTAGCGAAATATATTCCACATGGCCCACTTCAACCATAGAGGCAAATGTACTTGCTATTATGTCATTTACACTTAACCGTGTTTTTACGGAATGGTA
>JAGBBM010000011.1 GCA_017938485.1 Lachnospiraceae bacterium | reverse complement strand
TTTCCACACTAGGTACCTCGGATAAATAAAAGTCGTCCTCAGACATAAGTTCAGTCCCATTATATTTTACAACTATGTCCTCTCCAAATTTATACCCCGTATCTGCATATATACGAAGTAACATTTGGAACATAGGTATACCTATATCAAAATTTTTTATACTGTAGGATTCATCATGTTCTGGATAACTGTAAGTATAGTATCCTCCCCCTTGAGCATAAGAGGAAATTTTGTAATAATTCCAATTAAAACCATTGCACACTAGATTATCATTTAAACCTATCAAGGATTTATCCTCCGCCAAAGCGATGTCATCACCTACCTTGACTCCTTCAACGCCGGATATCTCCACGGTATCTATAACTTGAGCATCCTCCAATGTAATCTCTTCTCCAATAGATATCCATACTTCCATATCTATTTGATAATCATATACATCACTATTTATCTCGTTATAATCCGCACCTTCCAAGGAAACAGTCATGTAATTATTAAAATAATATGTAATCTCAGGATATACTTTAATAATAGCTTTATATACACAGCCATCTTCAAAGATAAACTCATCATTACTACTACCAAAGAATTTATCAATCTGAGCGTCACTTCCCACATAGGACACTTTATCCCATCTCTCAATAGTTACATAAGCGTTCTCGCAATTAAGCTCCATATCATAAAAACCTTTTGTTCCAGCCTTTATCTCCCTAGGAAATTCAACCACAATCTCCTCGCCAAAGGAACCAATTTCCTCCATAGGCTTTCCGGTAACCAACATATCATGAACATACTGACAAGCCGCATCTATTTCCCCAAAATTAGTTATAGCACCCGTATATGCCACGCTCTGTCCCAAGCAGTTAAGACGTCTTGTTACCAGTCTACGGAACACATCATAGTCAACATAGTCATCATCATTATATGAATATTGTATAAAGTCATACTTTTCCTCTATAGCTTCAAGGTCATCATTAAAGAGAACTATAGTGTTCCAGGATTTACCGGCATAATGAGTATCTCCACCATAAAAAGCAAGATTATAAATCGCCTCATCCATCTCGTCTGGGGTGTACTCTCTGCCACTTTCATTGAATAAGCTCACATATTTTAGTCCAACATACGCCCTGTAATTTTCATTTATAAGGCTTTCACCATTCTCGTGTAAAATATCGTAGGTAAGCATAAATTCTCTGGCAGCATAGTTATCTTCCATATTTCTTACATCTGCTTTTACTCTCATATAACCAGAAACAGAAATCCACACCCCAAGAGCTACAACGAAAAGTAGGATTACAACATTTGTAGCATATCCTGCTGCCTCCACATAGGAACCTTTGTTTCTCCTATAATGAAGTATGTTAAGCGCAAACACAAAGATACCAAAGAAAATAACAGCCACATAGAAAAATCCCAAAAATGGAAATGTTCCAAATAAAAACAAGTCAAAGGCAAGGTGTTTACCCACAAGAATAACTTGTGAAAATAAAGCTATATTATAAAACCAGACTCCATAATTTTCCTTATCTTCCACGGGTGTTTTTGCATTCAAAAACAAGAGCAAAGACATAAGAGCCGCCCCTGCATCAATTACATTTGCTTTTTTTACAACCTCAAAAATGTATGTCTTATACATACCATCAAACTCTGGCATGCCAATCTTACCAATTATAAATCCGGAATCCACATTGGCAACGACACCGGTAGCAAATATAAAGCATAATACACCTGCAATTCCGATAAAAACCGAGATAATATTATTTCTCTTTGAATCATACCAGTCTACTACGCCCTTTTTTTCTTCCATAAATACTCCTTACTCCGTAATTCTAACATTTGCATCAAACATCTTATTGAAACCAAGCCATCCTGACTTGTCCTTGTTATCCTCTAATACCTCAGTAAAGGTCTGAAGCTTTGCATCAAGATTATCTGCATGGGCAAGAGCCACAGCTTCTATAAGAGATGGCTTCTTAGGGGAACCAAATTCAAGTTCTCCGTGATGAGCTAAGATACAGTGCTTAAGCTCGTTGCCAAGAACCACAGGGAATCCCTCTATCTCCTTTATCTTTTCTCCCACCATCATAGCACCCATAACTATGTGACCAATGAGCTGACCTTCGTCAGTATAGTCATTCTCTGGGAAAGAAGACAATTCATTTACCTTTCCTATGTCATGGAAAATCGCTGAGGTAACCAATAAATCCTTGTTGACCGCAGGATAGTTATCGCCTATATACACACATATTTTCGCAACAGAAAGAGTGTGTTCCAAAAGTCCTCCTATAAATCCGTGGTGAATTGACTTTGCCGCGGAATGGTTCTTAAATTTTCCTACAAATGTAGTATCCTCCACAAAAAACTTATTTAAAAGTGCATTTAGGTATGTATTGGATACTCCCCCTATAATTCCCATAAGTTCTTTGTACATACCCTCAATATCCTTACCTGAGCATGGCATATAATCACTTGGGTCATACTCACCCTCATCAGCCACGCGCACACGCTTTACATTGAGCTGTAAGGCATTGTTAAAGCTAGTAACCTGAGCTTCCACTCTTATATAATTCATTGCCTCAAAATGCGCGATGCCATTGTTAAGTTCCCATATCTTTGCATCTATAATTCCAGTCTTGTCCTGAAGCTGCATAGAATAGTAGCTCTTACCTGCCTTTGTCTTAGCAGTCACCTTGTTCTTACAAAGATATACCTCTGAAATCATTTCCCCATCTCTTAATTCGTTTATATAATTCATTACATTTTCCCTTTCTATCAAAAACCTAATATGATACGATTTTATCATTAAGTTAATCTTTATGCAAATTATTATAGTTTATATTCTGCACGAATTGAACAACTAAAAAATCTATTGATTGTTTTCTTGTAATAAGGCTAATTTTTAGATATACTAAGACATAGTATTGATAATAAAGGAAAACAACTATGAACAAACGCAGTCTTAGAATTTTAGAATACAATAAAATACTTTCAATGCTTACAGAGTACGCCACCTCAACTATGGCGAAGAAGCGTTGTGACAGAATTAAACCCCAGAGGGATATAGGCACTATCAACCAGCTTCAAGAGGAAACAAGAGATGCTCTTCTCAGATTGCACAGGCAGGGTAATGTTTCATTTTCTGGTCTTACAGATGTAGGAGCATCCATCAAACGTCTCGAAGTAAAGGGTTCACTTACATCAAGAGAACTTCTTGACATTGCCTCCCTTATCAATGTTGCCTCAGCGGTAAAACAGTACGGCGATGGCTCTGACCTAGCAGATACTGTAACTTCAAGAAACAGAAAAGGGAGCTCTGGCAACTCTTTGGCCACTGAAACCACAGATGTGGAAGGCGTTAATCGTTTTGATAGTCTTACTGAGCGTTTTAATCAGCTAGTTCCTCTAGAGCATATATCCTCAGAGATTAAAAGATGTATTCTTTCTGAAAATGAGTATGCAGACGATGCGTCATCCACACTAAAATCTATCAGACGTAGCATCAAGCTTACCAATGACAAGCTCAGAGACCAGCTTGCCAAGATGATTAAGAATGATGAGACCAAGGATAAGCTTCAGGAAAATCTTATCACTATGCGTAATGGTCGTTACTGTATCCCTGTTAAGCAGGAGTATCGCTCCCACTTTCCTGGTATGATTCACGACCAGTCACAATCCGGCTCAACTCTTTTTATTGAGCCTATGGCTATTGTTAACCTTAACAATGAAATTAAAGAACTTACCAATCAGGAATATGTAGAGATTGAACGTATCCTTGAGAATTTAAGCCTTATGGCTGCAGATGCTGTAGAGGACATTGCTTACAATATGGAGCTTTTAACAGAGCTTGATTTTATATTTGCCAGAGCAAAATTTGCCCGTTCCTACAACGGAACTCAGCCTATATTTAATACAGCGGGAATTATCGATATAAAGAGCGGCAGACACCCACTCCTAGAAAAGCACAGTGTAGTTCCCGTAGATATAAGACTCGGTGAAGATTATACCCTTCTTATTATCACAGGACCTAATACCGGTGGTAAAACCGTTTCACTTAAAACTTTAGGACTTTTTACTCTTATGGGGCAGGCAGGACTTCATATACCTGCTATGGAAGGCTCAAGACTTTCCGTTTTTGAGGATGTTTTTGCAGATATTGGCGATGAGCAGAGTATCGAGCAGAACCTTTCCACCTTCTCATCCCATATGAGCAACATAGTATACATAGTTAATCACGCAGGACCTAACACCCTTTGTCTCTTTGACGAGCCAGGTGGCGGAACTGACCCTATAGAGGGTGCAGCCCTTGCCATATCCATTCTCAACTTCCTTAAGAATATGGGGGCTCGTGTTATGGCAACCACTCACTACAGCGAGCTAAAAACCTACGCACTCTCCACTGAGGGTGTAGAAAATGCATCCTGTGAATTTGACCTTGCATCCCTTAGACCAACCTACAAGCTCATGATAGGTGTGCCGGGCAAGTCCAACGCCTTCGCCATCTCAAAAAAGCTTGGTCTTCCGGATTACATTATTGAGTCTGCCAAGGAAAACATTGACAGTGATGCCATAGATATGGAAACTCTCATAGCTGATTTGGAAAAAAGTAAGCTTTCTATTGAGGCTGACGAAAAGGCTATAGAAGAATATAAAAAAGAAATCGAGGAATTAAAATCTCGTCTTAAGGAGAAGGAGGAAACTCTCGATACCAAGAAAGCCGAGATACTTCGCAAAGCAAGAGAAGAAGCAAGAGATATCTTAGAGGAAGCCAAAGAGGTTGCTGACCAGACCATACGAGACTACAACAAGTGGCGCAACAATCCAAACAAAGCAAGTCTTAACTCTATGGAAGAAAAACGTAGTAACCTTAGGGATAAGATGAAGGGCTACGATTCTAAGAATGCTAAAGATACACCTAAGAAAACCAGCAACCACAAACCAAAAGATTTCCACATAGGAGATATGGTTGAGGTTATCAGCATGGGGGCTAAGGGTACGATTACATCTCTTCCTGATTCAAAGGGTCTTGCTACAGTGCAGATGGGTATCTTAAGTTCCAGATTACCTATCAGCGACCTTATTATTATAAAGGAGCCAGGCTTCACTACCAATGCCACTAATTATAATAAGGGACGAACTTCGATAAGCAAAGCTCAGTTTATCTCTCCAGAGATTAATGTTATGGGTATGACTGTAGACGAAGCTATTCCTGAGATAGACAAATACCTAGACGATGCCTGTCTTTCCCACCTTGGAAAAGTTACTATTATACATGGTAAGGGAACTGGTGCTCTAAGAAAGGGTATTCACGAATTTTTAAAGAAACAAAAACACGTAAAATCCTTCCGCTCCGGTGAATTCGGCGAAGGAGATTTCGGTGTCACCATAGTAGAATTGTAAGAGGAGGTTACCTATGGACAAGCAGAAAATCTTAATTGTAGATGATGATGAAAATATTGCAGAGCTCATATCTTTGTACCTTATCAAAGAATGTTTCTCTACTGAAATTGCCCTTAATGGTCATGAAGCCTTAAATCTATTCAAGACATTTAATCCTGATTTGGTTCTCTTAGATATAATGCTTCCGGATATTGACGGTTACGAAATATGTACAGAGATTAGAAAGACTCACCAGACACCTATCATTATGCTTTCCGCAAAAGGTGAAGTTTTCGATAAGGTGTTAGGACTTAAGCTTGGGGCAGATGACTATATGATTAAACCTTTTGACTCCAACGAATTAGTTGCAAGAGTAAAGGCAGTCCTAAGACGTACAGTTATGGTGCCTAGCCAAGCTACTCTTAAGGTGGAAACTGATCACCAAGGCGAATATGTAGAATACGATGGTTTACTTGTCAACATTACAAACTACACCGTTATCTTGGAAGGCAAAGAAATTGATATGCCTCCTAAGGAGTTAGAGTTGCTCTATTTCCTTGCCAAAAAACCTAATCAGGTATTTACCAGAGACCAGCTTCTTGACAAGCTCTGGGATTACGAATATATGGGTGATTCCAGAACCGTTGACGTTCATATAAAACGTCTTCGTGAGAAGCTTAACGAGAATCACAACTGGGCAATCACTACCGTATGGGGAAAGGGTTACAAATTCGAGGTACACTAAATGAAACATTCTCTTTTTGATAAAATATTTTTGGGGTTTTTATTTCTCCTCATAGCCGTTTTTGGGCTTATAACATTTTACTCAACTTATGCAACAAGACAGGCACTTGTGGAAGAAAAAACCGAGGTTTTGAGCAACGAAACCTTGCTTATTGCCAACCAAACAATAACTGCGTATGTAAATGGTTTTTACTCAGAA
>JAGBBM010000085.1 GCA_017938485.1 Lachnospiraceae bacterium | reverse complement strand
CCATCTGCCATATAAGTATATCAGCCACAGTAAATCCCTCTATCTTGTACTGGCACAAAAAATCTCCTGTATCATGGTAATAGGCATACTCCTGTAAAAGGCCTGGGTAACTTTGTATATCCGTCCAAAGTTTTTCTCCTTCTGCAGATGGTAAACCTGCATTTTCGCATATCTTTAAGGTCCACTTATGTAATTCATCTAAAGCTTTTTTTAACTCTTCTGTTTGACTCATATCTTGTGTACCTCCTTTAAGCTTTTTATCTCTTCTTCTGTGAGTTTTCTATATCCTCCTAATGGTAAATCCTCGTCTAAGCTAACTGGACCCATAGAAAGTCTCTTCAAAAATAAAACCTCCATACCACAAGCTTTAAACATACGTTTTATCTGATGGTATCTTCCTTCCATTATAGTTATATTGCAAGCTGATGTGGCATTTTCTCCTACCCCATCCACGTTAAGTATCTCCAATTTGGCAGGAAGGGTCATTTCCTCATCTCCTATATCTATGCCAGTTTTAAAATATTCCACCGTTTCCTCTGTTACATTACCTGACACTTCAACATAATATTTCTTATCTACATGCTTGCCTGGCGCTAGTAGGTTGTTTGCAAGTTTACCGTCATTGGTTATAATAAGCAATCCCTCTGTATCTTTATCAAGCCTTCCCACAGGAAATAAATCTCTTCTTTTGTTCTCTGTTATCAATTCAACTACTGTTTTATCCCTAGGGTCCTTTGTTGCGGATACCACTCCCTGGGGTTTATTTAACATGAAATATTCATATTCCTGATAACCAATAGCCTTTCCATCTAAGGCAACCACATCAATATCTGTATCTATTTTAATGTCGCCCTTTTTCGCAACCGCATCATTTACATATACTCTATTCTTTTTTAAAATTTCCTTAACCTGGCTTCTGGTACCAATGCCTGCATCAGCCAAATACTTGTCTAATCTTATATTTGCCATAATAGTCCTTTACATGTACTAATCTTTAAAAAAGCAGAAGGCCCACAGACAAGCTGCGAACCTTCCTCATTCTTATATACAATCTTGGGGAGATTGTTTGATAATTATAACACACTGTCAAACATATTGGCAACACTTTTTTGATAATTTCCTGTTGAATTATACAGTGAATTAGTAATATCGGTACTGTGTGAAGCATTGCTATATATCTGAAGAAATTTTGTCTGCATATTCTTTGCAAAGGATACACTTCCTGTAAATAAAGACTTAACATCTGACATATTAGCTTTTCCAAATGCATCCTCATCAATCTCCAAGGTATTATCTTCTCTAATAGTAATACCCACCTTTGCCAGGGCGCCTTCATATACCTCAGTCTGATTAACCAATCTAACACCACTCTTAAGAGTTGATGTATCCTCCAACTTACCAGTGTTCTCAATCAAACCATTATACTTTTCTACAAAACTCTTAACATTATCTAGAATAGCATCCTTGTCATAATCGTATGTAGTATTGCCTTTCTCATCAGTCTTTTTTACCTTCTCATATAAACTGTCGTCCATAAGAGTATTAATGGCCTTAACTGATGCTTCAGCTGACTCCTTTGCAAGTTCAAGTTGCTTATCATCAGTAGCTGATGTTTCTTCCTTCGCATCAGCATTTTCCTGAGCATAATACTTCTTTGCAACCTTGTAGTAGCTTCCATTTTGAACAGAGTACCAATCTGAAAGGAAATTGGTGCTTCCACCAACATTATTATTGGAATTGAATCCCGAAAAGAAATTGTTCATATAATTGGAGGTATCTCCATTAATATTAAAACTCATAATTATCACTCCTTGATAAAACAAAACCTAGACATCCTTGTCAACCACCTAGTTCCTTAATTTATTATATATCATATCGGTAGCTTTTGCAAAATATTTTAGCAAAAACCTAAGTTTTTACGAGTTTTCCGCTGTGATAATTACTTTTCCATCCTCCACCTTAATCTTAACCTTATTGGAATCTATACCTGCAGCTTCAAGCATATCATCATTAAGCTGTACTCTGCCCGCCTTATCAAGCACAGAATACTCCTCATGGGCATCAAGAAAAAGCTCTTCATCGGACAAGCTTTCGATACGTTCCTTGTATTGAGCCTTCATAATTTTCTCAGTACTAATCTTGCCATCAGATATCATAACAACCCTATCAACTTTTGCAGCCAGTTTAATGTCATGAGTAACTATAATAATGGTTATTCCAAGTTCTTTATTAAGATATCTAAATAAATCCTGTATCATATTGGAGGTCTTTGTATCTACTGCACCTGTAGGTTCATCTGCAAGAAGAATATCTGGTTCATTGGCAAGAGCCACTGCGATAGCAACTCTTTGTTGTTCACCACCTGACATTTGACTTGGATAAGAATCTTTCTTATGACTCATTCCAACCATTTCAAGCAAGTCCAATGCTCTCTTTCTTTTTTCTTTCTTTTTTATACCCATAAAAGACATAGCAGACTCAACGTTTTCCAAGGAGCTAAGATATGGCAAAAGGTTCCTTCCACTTTTTTGCCACACGAAGCCTACTGTTTTCTTTCGATAAGATACCATTTCCTTTTCCGTCATATCAGAAAGACATATTCCATTTACCAGTATCTTTCCTGCCGAAGGTTTTTCCAAACCACCAATTATATTCATAAGGGTACTTTTTCCGCTTCCACTCTTACCTATGACAGACATAAGCTCACCCTTTTTTATCTCCAAGTCTAACCCCTGCAAGGCCATAACTTCCACATCTTCGGTTTTAAAGATTTTAACAAGCCCGTCACAGCTTATTAAAACTTCTTCATCTTTAATATCTGTCAATTATCTCACCATCCTCCATCTCATACACCAAATCAGCCATATCCATAAGATTTGGATCATGTGTAGTCATTAATATGGTTATATTTTCCTTTTCAATAAGTCCCTTAAACAGATTCATAACCCTAAGACCTGTGTCAGTGTCAAGTGCACCTGTTGGCTCATCCGCAAAAACTATCTTTGGTTTATGGGCAACTGCTCTTGCTATGGCTATTCTTTGTTGTTCACCACCTGACATCTGAGCTGGCATATGTAACATTCTTTCTTTCATGTTAACAAGAGATAGCATATGCTTAATTCTGTCATCGTATTGGCCCTCGCACTCAGCAAGCCTCATGGCAAAATCTACATTTTCGTATGCGTTCATAATAGGAATAAGGGCAACTGACTGAAATACAAATCCAATTTCTTTTCGTCTAATTAATTCTTTTTCTTTGTCTTTTAGCCCACTTATATTTTTTCCATCAAAAATCACTTCACCAGAGGTTGCCTCATCTAGAGAACTCAATATATTAAGGAGTGTTGTTTTTCCGCTTCCAGACCTACCTTTTAACATGACTAATTTCTTTCTTGGTATCTCAATATTAACACCTTTTACTGCATAAAAGTCTTCCCCTTCTCCAGTTTTAAAGCATCTGACTATATCTTTTCCAACCAGTATATTGTCCATACTATTCCTCCCCCAGTTTAAGAGCCTGTGTAATATTTAATGATTTTATCAGTTTTCTAAGCACAACTATGCACACCAATATCATTACTGCAATTACCACAGCTAACTTAACAATATCTCCAAGCTCAAAATATATATTTATATCCAGGTTATGTTTCTCCGGCAAATAAACTATTCCAAACAAACGAACAAATAAAAATGTAGAAAGAATACCTACACCACCACCGGCTAAAACAGATAAGAATGTACTAAATATATGCTCATTTATAAGCATTTTATTTACATCCTTAACCTCCATGCCCATAGCTCGATATACACCAAAGAGTAATTCTCTCTGTCTTATGGAGGATATCCAGTATATAAGGAAACCTACAGCACAAAGTACAAGAGCAATTATAAAGCTCATAGTAAACATACCATTTGTAATCTGAATTAATGGAGTATTCTTCATGGTTAAAATATCTTCTTCTACCGAAACAGAATATTCCATATTTATATTCTTTTCCTCCAGGTATGCGTAAACGTCATCAATAGAAACCCCTTCACTTAAATTCATCCATATCTCATAAGGTGAAATTCTGTATACCTTTGCAACGATAGCATAGTTAGCCACCACAAGATAGTTTTCTTTAAGTTCTCCATCCTGATAGTAGTATCTGTCGTAGCCTGGCCAATTGTCAACTATGGCACACACCTCCATAGTCATAGAGCCTCTAACATCGTCACCAGAATTAGGTACAACCCTTTTTCTAGAGCATCTGATTCTATCACCTATACCTACCTCAAGCTCCTCAGCTAAACTGCTAGATATTATGACACCATTTGGATTTAATGCAACACTGTTTAGATAGTTAAACCAGTGCGTATCTCCATTTAATTCATCTTTTAGCTTAGCTGTCTCACCAAACTCCTTTGTGTTAATTCCTCGTAACATAACACAATTTTCTAATTTTGAATTGCCAAAATAAACTGTCGCTTTATCATCTTTTATAACTCTTGTTATACTTTCGCAAAGACCATCCTGTACCAACGCATCATATCTGTTATAATCTGGTTCAATAAAGTCGTAATCATTTTCTGTCTTGCTAATTATGTATATCTTTTTATCCCAATGTTCTTGTATAAGAGCATCCGTACCAACTTCATACTCTATACGTTCCTCATTATTTCGATTAATGGTTCTTGCCGTATTTGCATTAAAAAGTCCGAGAGCAACTGTAAGTATAAGAAAAACTGATATAAATCCCTGTCTTGATGTGGTTCTTATTATCTGAAGAAAAGATGCATACACAGCTGGTTTCCATTTTTTTCTTCCTATAACGTATATAAGTTTAACAAGATAATGGGTGAGTCTTAAAACTACCAATCCCAAACCTATAATAAACAAAAGGGAATTTAAGAATATCATAGGATCCATCTTGCTTCCTTCAATTGCTTTCTGCCTTATACTATCCTTGTCCTGATTAAAGCTATACAACAAGTAGATTGATATCCCGAGGAGGATTACATCAAAAAAGCATTTCTTCCATACCGGGGGCTTATTTGTCACATTCATAGACTTAAATTCAACAATAGACATCCTTGTAGCAAAAACAACCGGAACAAGAATAAATATCACTCCAACCAAAGCTGCTATAAGTCCATATAAAATCATAATTGGAGCAAACTTATATTCTTCAGTATTATTAAAGGAAAATGTAAGAAAATCCGTCGTTCCTGCAGCCATCTTACAAAGCATATATCCCATTGGAATACCCACAAACAAACTAAGTAATGCTAAAATTCCTGATTGAACTCCATACATCAATACAATATTCTTTTTACTCAAACCTCGGCTTTTAAACATAGATATCTCATTTTTTTCCGTCTCAACAATTTGTTTTGATACCATATAAATAAAAGCTAATACCATTCCAAGAATCGGAAGCTCTAAAACCCAAAGGAGAACATCAACGGTTTTCTTTTCCTGTTGATACATTTCAATAATATTCATAAAACTTGCTGTGAAGTTACCATCTGCCCCAATAAATTCATTTAAATAATATTGAATATCATCGATATTATGAGAATTTATATCTGTGTAATCCAAAAGAGTATAGTGATTATAATATATACTATCATACTCATAATTTGCCATTATGTAGTCAAAGGTTTCAGCGCTGACAAACACATTCTCTGAAAGTTCATTTGGCTCCACATACCAGAATAAATCTGTACTGTCAGATTCTTTAAAAATTCCAGCAATAACTAATTTCAAAGTGTTGCCTTTAGAATCCTCCCAGCTGACAAAATTCAAGGTTTCTCCAGCAATAAGACCATACTCATCCATAACTTTTTCAGATATAATACAAGGATAATATCCATCCATTCCCTGATAGGTATCAAAATCCTCACCTTTCACAATCTCTATATGTGAAGTCATCTCTGGAATATAAGTTATGCTAAGATAATTTCCTTTACTTCCATATCCTCCCTGACTACTTTCTTTCTCAAATTCAAATATAGTCTGACGATCACTAACATCAATTTCACCTAAATATTCATCCCATAAGGCAATATAAGAATCTATGCTATCTTTCGCAACTGAAATATCACTACAATTCTCCTTTGAATAAGCACCACTTCTTCCTATAACTGTGGGATACTGATTATTCTCCTCAATATAATTATCAAAGCTATTCTTAAGGAGCATGTTCATAGAACCTTCTTTAAACATTGGCTGACAGCAAAAAGCAGCCACCAAAAAAGCTAATCCTAAAAGCAGACATACAGTAAGCCATTTTTTATTTTTTATTTTTTTAATAACCGTATTAAGCATGTCTATTCCTCCGTATCATCTGCCTGCTTTTCTCTAATAAGAATATCGCCTGCATATATTCCACTTATAACGCAATCATCTGCCATATTTTCTGGAACAGTGTCAGCATTTGCATCTATGCCTCCGTAATACTGAACATAGTGTTTCTCGATTACGTCATCTACCTTTTTCCACACATAATATCTAACGGTAAGCTTATTCGCTGAAATCTCACTATACACCATACCATTCGGTAACACTACTGTATCGTAAATAATCTCCCTAGGGAAAATGGCTGTAAATGAACCATCTTCATTATAGAAGTTTTCATTTTCTACATGTACGTAGTACGCGCCACCAGAATAATTCTCTGCATTCTCAGTGATAAACACCTTATCATTTATATGGGTAAAATATATTTTTTTATTACCACTACCTTGATTGGTACCTATTACCTTACCCTCATACTCTTTTCCAGAAGAATTAACAAAGGTAATTTTTTGATTAATTCGCAAGTCCTTATCCGATACAATTTCCACTCTATTTGAAGATGGTGTTGCTATTGTATATGCGTAATCTCCTGCTTTTATATTCTTTCCAGCTCTGACATTAAGTATTGATACCTTTCCTGATATAGGAGCATATACATTTACTATTCCATTGCCATTATTGTTATTGCTAACTTTGTTATACTCCTCTTTCATAATACCAATCTGGTATATGTAGTTTAATTCTTCCACCTTTTTTTCTAACTTAAGTTTTTCCAACTGACAACTAAGCTGCTCATAAAGATATGGTTCTATCTTTTCTGGTTCCGCATCGGTATCTGTTGCTATAGTTTCTTCTGGTGGTTTACTAGCCGCAAGAAATGCCTCTTCCATTTCCTGCTCTTTTTTCGCTATCTCCTCGTCGAAATAAGCAACCATAGCCTTATGATTTTCCTCAAAAGCCGAAATATTATTTCTTAACTCAGTGAGATAAGCATTACCCTCGTTGGTTTCAACAGTATAAAGCAAGTCTCCCGACTCAACATCATCCCCTGCTTCAACATACACGTTATTTACCACGCCTTCATATTCCGAAAAAGATTTTTTGCTTTCGGTATTTACTATTTTGTAATTTTTCGTTGTGGTTTCAATCTTGTAATCCGTATATTCTACAACATATTCTTCAGGTACAGCTGGAAGCATAGCCTCAGAAGAATAGTAGACAAGTTCTCCCTCTTCTAATCCAGATAAAACCTCTGTATAGTTTTTATCCTTATTTCCAAGTTCAACATATCGAACTTCTTTTCCACCATCTGTCTTCACATACACAAAGTCACCTTGGCTATCCTGATACAAAGAATCGTTACCAACAACCAAAACATTCTCAGTTACATCTTCCATAAAAAATACAGGAACAATACTTCCAATCTCAGGGGAAGACTCTAAATTCACATACTTCATTCTAAGTTCAGGATAAAGAGAACGACTCTGAGATACCATCAATTCGTCTGCCAAATATTCATATTCCTCAAGTTCACACTTTTCACCCTTTGACACAGTGTAATGAATAGGATACTTTTCCGGATACTTTTCATCTATGGTTACTTCACTTATCTCTATATAGCTATCTTCATAGTCTGAGATGATAACCACATTTTCACCTATCTGGGTTACATCTGACATAGATAAATCCTTTATGTACGTAACATAACCACTGTGATTTGCCACTAAATTACTATCCTGCATAAGTTCTTCCTGCTTGTTTAGTGACTCATTTAAAGACTTTATCTTGTAATCTCTAAGCAAAACATCATAATTATGATTTTCCTCAAGCACAGCCAACTGAGTAGTTACATTTTGTTCACCTTCTGCATCAAGCAAATCCTTGCAACCCTGTAATTTATATTCTAATTCCTTTTTATCATATTCGTATTTTTCATCTTGTATGGTGGCAAGATTTGTTTCCAAGGAAATCTGATTCTTTATGGCTAGTATATTTTCAGAAACATTTTGAATATTTGCAACAGCCAACACCTGTCCTTTTTCAACATACTCTCCCATTTCCACTTTCACCTCTGCCACTGCTGTGGACACAGTCCAAAAATGGCAATAATCTCTCGGTACTACTACTCCATTTTCTATAATTACTTCTCCTATATCTCCATAGGCAACTGGTCTATAGGACTCGTTTACTGCTATAGGTTCCACAAGTTCTGGTTCATCCAGCACGGTCTTCCCACAGCCTGTGAGAAATATACTAAATATTAAACTATATGAAATTAAAGCAAGTATTCTTCTTTTTTTCATTAGTTAATCACCACCTTGTCTCCCTCATTTAAACCTTTTTCTACGATAACCAAACCATCAACATTTTGTCCCACTTCAATCTCTATAGCTTTTCTATATCCATTCTCATCTAACACATATACATAGTGGACATCATCGACATCAAATATAGCTTCCTTTGGCAGATACAGCACATTATTCATAACTGGCTTTTCGATGACCATATTCATCTTCTCAACGCCAGTAATGCCTTCCATCGCCATGGTAAAATGCAATCTTTTTTCCTTGCTTCCATCTTCCTCAAGTTCTTCCACATCAACAAGCTCTAAGTTATACTGTGCCAAAGCATATGTAGCAATATATACCTCTCCTACCTGAAAATCAAAATCTTCGGTTGTAGTTGCATAATAGTCTCCTGTACCATAAATAATAGTAAGAATGTTGTCAGACATATTAACTGTTCCGTAAGCCAACAAATCAGACACCATAGTCACTGTTCCAGTTCCAGACGCTACCACATTGTAACTTTCAAGTTTTGCATTAAGTTCCTGTATATATAAATTGTAAACACCCATATCTTCCTTGAGCATGTCTATATCTGCTGTGTAATCCAGAGTTGAATCAATAGTCATAAGATTAGTGTAATGGTCAATAAGTAATTGATTCTCTTTTACACGATCCTGGTAACTTTTTATCTGCTCAGATATATCTCCAGACTTAAAAGTTATCATCACATCACCAGCTTCAACCATATCTCCCTCTTTTACATACACCTTGTCCACTTCCATCTCATCCATAGGGGGATAATAATTTTTCCTCTCAAAAGTATCTGACTCAACCTGAAGAGTAAGAGTAGGGGTAATATCGCCTCTTTCCACAGCTACGGTTTCATACTCCATCTTCTTATATTCATTTATATAAACTATAGCCTCCTCAGAAGAAGCTTTTTTACCACAGCCAAGTAGGCAAAATGGCATTATAAATAATAGTGATATTAACCCTTTTTTTCTCATATTATCCTCCAAAATTAATAAATCCAAGTTGGACCACTTTTAAATACATTGAGGCAGAAAATCAAGCTTCCATCTATGGCATTTATGCCAAAATACGGAACCGCCTCTCCATTTATATCCTGGTAAGATGCATAGTAAAACCAAACTGGCACCATGGCAATGGAGCCATCATCATATCCCACTGTTGCATAGCTAAGTTCTATCCTTTTTACATCTCCAATATAATTGTCACTATCTAAAACTCCTATCATATACTCCTGGGCAATATCATCTATAGTGTCAAAATCAAGGAGCGTAGTATCACTTGATAATTCTTCTTTTATATTATATGGCTGATTAAATGCAACTTGGTGAACACCCTCACTTGTTACCGTTATATAAACATAAAACTGTTCATATCCCTTTTCTTCTCCGGCCACAGTAACCATATTTGACTGTGCCGTCCTATTAACCCAGTATAAAGGACTTGCATCTTTGTAACTAGGTGTCATAATAAAACAGTAACCATCCATCTTAGGCTCATAACTATATACATCTGTAGGATTCAGTGATTTTACAACCTGTAAAGTCCCGATTACTTCCATATCATCAAATCCAATTCGGGAGAGGAATACTCTTGCATCTGTTTCTGCCTTATCTACATCTAATATATTGGCTCCCCCATTTATAGAATCATTGGTTGGGTCCATGCCTACATAATCCATGATGTACCCTTCTTTTTTTACTACAGGAGTCATACTAACAAGAAAGGAGGAAAAAGGATTATCGCTTGTGGCATCCCTATAATAGTATCCCATATGCCAGTCTTCACCATCAACAGTTCCAATTAGTTTTCCCTGTCCAAATTTCCCTCCGCCATTTGCCTCGTTCCAATATATAACCTGCCCATCTTCATAAATATATAACTCATTATTCTTAGCTATATCAATACACTCTGTCATCTCGCTTTGCTCATACATAACGCTTGATATCCACATAGCAGTGGGAGTCATATGGCTTATAGAATATTCGTACATATTCTCCCAATCAATTCCATACTCTACAATTTTATCATCACAGTATTGTATCTCCTCTTCAAGCTCTTCAAGAGTACATATCTCATATGGCTTAATTATCCTGTATTCGCCATTATCAAATAATTTATCTGCATACCCTTTTATAAACTCATCAGAAAGCTCTAAGGCCTCCATAGAATAAACCGGCAAATTGTTACTTTCTGGTAGGATTATATCCGCATCTACAGTAAGATGGTTTGAAGTTTCATTTCCTGTAACCTCATATTTTACATGTTCAGGAACCTCTATTTTTTCTACTTCTTCCTCACTTGCATCAATATTATCCACCTGTTCTTTTATATCTGTTGCTTGTTCTTTTTTACACCCGGCAAGGAAAAGCATCAAACTTGTCACAAGCAATATATATGTAACTTTCTTCATAAAATTACCCTCTTTCATAGTATACTATCCAAAGAAAAAAATAAACTGTTTTATAATCCTTCCACATTATTGTGACCATAATTTGTATATGTTTCTATCACACTTCCATCTATGGCGTTAAAAGCTCTAAAAGCATATGTTTTCCCATCATAACCATCTTGTCCCTCATAGTAAATCCAAGCAGGTACCACTGCATAATTTTCAGTGTCATAACGCACATACACATATCCAAGTTCTATAGAAGAAATATCCTGACTACACTTATGTTCATTTACCAATTCCTGAAAATGTTTTTGGGCAATTGCATCAACTTGTTCAAAGGACAAAATGTCTGTATTGTCTGATAATTCTTCTATCACCTCATATTCCATACCAATTGATATATTCTCAATTCCACTACTTGTAACTGTCACATACACATAGGGCTGGGGTGCCCCTTCATCTATCCCCAATTCTCCTATTACAGTTAATCCGCCGTTCCAATATTTTGCGCCAAGCTCCCCCATATCCTTTCCATATATAAAGCAATATCCATCCAATACCCCTATAGAATTTTCCGAACTTTCCACACAAGCTTGAACTGTATGTAGTACTTCCATATCCTCAAAGCCAAGTTTTGCTACAATTTCATTTGCCTCTTCTTTTGCCATTTCTATATCAAGTCTATTAGCTCCTCCATATAAACTACTATTCATATCATCTAAGCCTACATAATCCAATATACAAGTCTTGCTGTATGCAGGTTGAATATTGATAGCCCTCACCTCAGAATTGCAATAATTATTTCCTTGCAATGATACGGCTCCCATAGTCCAAGGTTCACCACCATAATCTCCTCTTATAGGTACACTTGTTGCGGTGTAATATTCATACGTCATAGAATACAATATACCATCTGTCTCATATAAGTCAGACAAATCCTCATAACCTTCCTGATACATCTCTATGGCTACAATCTGACTTGATGGTGGCACTCTGGTATCTATACCTGATGCATGGTAAAACAACGTATAGAAATCCACTCCCTCATTCTCATCCATCAACTGCTGATAATATACCTTATGTTCCTCTAATTCTTCTTGGTTACAGGCAAATAAAGACTTATACACTTCATACTCACCATTGTCAAAAAATTTCTTTGCGATATTTTCTACATACTCTCCTGTAAATTCCTTTGGTTTAACATTTAAAACGGCAAGTCCGTTTAAGGTTTCTGCCTCAACAGTGGCAGATACTTTTATCTTGGAATCACCCTTTTCATTGGATATGGTATATTCCACAGTCTCCGGTAAAGCCTCCTCCGTTACTTCCTCCTCAACCTGAGTATTTTCTACCTCTTCAACTTTCTCCTTTATATCTGAACCCTTGTCTTTGTTGTCACAACCAGATAATGTTAATGACACTATCAAAAATCCCATAATCACTAATTTTTTCTTCATAAAAATGCCTCCTTTCATATCTTACAAACTATCATAAAACATAAAAGCATCATTTTTGCATCAAAAAAGGGTTAATTTTTAAAAAATTAACCCCTTTTTAATATTCTAAACACTATTTCTTTAACTTGAGCAAATTCCTTTGTCTTAAAATAAGCTACAAAGAATAATAAATTGCTAACAATAGCTGCCGCAATTCCCTTTACCAAAAGTAAGCCTATATTCCCATCCGGAATAACACTTGTAATGAAGAATGTAAGAGCTGACACTATCGCTATAACCGCTGCATACACAAAAAGTCTAAGTACATATTCTTTCATACTGCGTTTGAACATTGTACTAAATATATTGTGAAGTATCCAAGGCATACTTATAACCACTTCCGATATAACTGTAGCCAAGACAACGCCGTATATTCCCCACCACTGTGCAAGTAATATACTTAAGAAAAGATTGGCAAGGGCAGTAATAAGTGGTCTAAATCTATCCTCGTGCCATATACCAGCTGCATCCTTGTAGGTTATAAAAACTTGATTAATCTGCTCTACCGCAAAATATAACACAAAGGCTATAACTGCACTAAATCCAAGAGTCAAATCCTCTCCTGCCCAAAGCTTCATAAAAGGCTGAAAAAGGCACAAAAGACAAGCACTACAAAATCCGCAAATCCATGCCATGATAAATGTGAACTTCTTCATATCAATATAATTCTTTTCCTTTGATTCCATAAGCAAGCTGTTACCTATGCCAGCGGTACATGAAGAAAGCATAACTCTTCCTATATTCCAAACCGCAGTTAATATATAGAAGTAATTATTATATATGGCAACCATAGTAAGTCCAAGGAACTTAGACACCACTATGGAATCCGCCGATGAAACTATGGCATTTCCAAGTTTCATAGTAAACAAGTCTTTAATTCTTTGATTAATCTTTGCTGCATGTTCCTTTTTCATCTTGCCCTGCGGCTTATAATCAGGGTACATCTTGCTAGCACATATAGCAGTTACTATATTGGTTATAACCTGAGTTACTATAGCTGTTATGAGATATACATAATAATCCCCAAGGAAAATTATAACCGCAAACTGAGCAAAATACTGGAATGTATTAGTAGCAAGTGTAACCTTACTAATCACATCATTTCTTTGGTGTGCCATAATAAGACTATTCTTATAGGCAAATAACCAATATGAAAGAACTGTACAAAGAAGATTCAACCAATATACTACATATATATTAATATCATCTGGTATACCATTTCCCACACTTCCCGGAAGAATAATCTCAAGAGCAATACCCACATCATAGGAATCCTTTTTTATAAGACTTGGAACCAACGGGCTTATGGCAGTTCCTACCACTGCAATTACAAGACCTATGACTCTGTAATATGTTCTATACAACTTAAGCAAGGCACATATCTGTTCTGTGTCCTCATCTATAATTGGCTGATACATACTGTAAACCATAGCAGAACCAACACCCAGCTCTGCTAAATTTAATATCCATAGTATAGAGCCGAACAAACTGTTTAAGCCCAGATATTCAGTTCCCATATAGTACAGCATAACTGTACGCATAAGAAAAGGCATCAATACCTGATATCCTTTAAGCAGCATACCAAATACTACATTTCTGGATGCATTTTCAACTCTACTGGTAGCCATACCATGTCTCCTTACCATACAAAAATTCCACAAATTTCATTTTACTATGAGTATTTTGCAAAGTAAAGAATTTTATGCCCATTTAGGTGATTTTGATGCAATTTGGATACAATTTTGATATATAATTTTATAGTGAAATAGTATATAATTTAACCATGTTGTTATATTTGATGGAAGGAGGAAGAATTTTGATAAAGATACTGATTGTAGAAGATGAAGAGGCCATATCAAATCTTATAAAGATAAATCTTTCCGCTGCTGGTTATGACTGCACCTGTGCAACAGATGGTCTTTCCGCTGCCAACCTACTAGAAAAAAATGTATATGACCTTATATTGCTTGATATTATGCTCCCCAATATAGATGGATATGAACTATTAGAATATATAAAACCTACCAACACACCTGTTATATTTATAACAGCTAAAGCTTCTTTGGATGACAGAGTCAAAGGGCTTACCCTAGGTGCTGAGGATTATATCGTGAAACCCTTTGAGGTTGTAGAACTTCTTGCCAGAATAAATGTAGTTCTAAGGCGGTACAACAAAACCACTTCCATCCTTACCTTTGATGATTTAGAAATCAATCTTGATAAAAAGCAAGTAAAGAAAGGTGAGGTAGTATTGGAACTTACACCAAAAGAATTCGAGCTTCTAGTCATGCTGGTAAGAAATGTAAATATTACACTCTTTAGAGAACGCATCTACGAATCCATATGGGAATGTGATTATTATGGTGACACCCGTACTCTTGATTTGCACGTACAACGTCTAAGGAAAAAAACTGGTTTACAAAAGAAACTCAAAGCAATTTACAAAGTAGGCTATAGATTAGAAAGTGAGTAACCTATGAAATTCAGATACAAAGTTCTTCTCATTAATATGATTGTTTTATCTATAGGAATAGGCACCCTAGGCTTTTTTATGATTCATAAAAATTTTAATCTAGCACTTAATTCCCAGATTAAAATATCCATAGAAGAAAACAATCTTATCCAATCAGTAATTGAATACGAATCCTTAGGCTATGATAATCTCTCTTCCAATTTGGCAACTGTGGGCGAAAAGGTTACATCCAGTATGTATGTAAACGAAACCTCCATATATATCGTTTATGGCGGAAAAGAGCTATTTTCCAACGCCGAGACCTCCTGCCCTTCTTCTCTATGGGAAAACGCTGAATTTGGAAGAAAAAATTATATTATTGTTGAGGAAGATGGCAGAAAATACATATATGCATCCTCATGTAATGAGGTACTGGGAAAGAATCTAAACATAATCAACAAGAGAGACATTACCTCTGTATATGAACTTATGGAAAATCAAAAAAGACATTACATAGTTCTTCTTATAATTGTGCTTTTTGTATGCTCTTTGTTTATGTACCTTATAAGCTTTCTCCTCACCAGACCACTCGAAAAGCTTTCGAAGGTTTCAGAAAGCTTCTCGAAGGGAGATTACGATGCCCGTGCTCATATCACTTCTTCAGATGAGGTAGGAGAACTGGCCTACACTTACAACAACATGGCTTCCGCTGTATCAAACCATATTGAAGAATTGCAGAATATGGTAACCCGTCAGGAGCAATTTGTGGCAGATTTTACCCACGAAATAAAAACACCTATGACTTCCATCATAGGCTATTCAGATACGATACGTTCACTTAATCTTCCACGTGAAGAACAAATTATGGCTGCATCCTACATATTTAATGAAGGAAAGCGACTGGAGGCTATGTCCATGAAGCTTTTTGAATTTATTTACACAAAGCATCATCAAGTTTCCTTCGAAGCAATAAATACAAAAAGTCTTGCGTATGCCATAAGCGAAAGTGTGAAACCCGCATATGAAAAAGCAAAGATTTCACTGGAAATCACTGTAGACTCACAAACTGTCTATGGTGACAAAGACTTGCTCACTTCCGCACTAATTAACCTTTTGGATAACGGCAGAAAAGCATCCCAAAAAGAGGACAAGGTTATCTTAAAAGGAGCGCTACAGGATGACTCATATATTTTTACTATTCAAGACTTTGGAATTGGAATAAGCAAGGAACATCTCGAAAAAATATGCGATGAATTCTATATGGTAAATAAATCCCGTTCCAGAAAAGAAGGCGGTGCAGGCCTTGGGCTTTCCCTTGCACAGCAAATTATAAAAGCCCATAACGGCGAGCTTCTTATAACTAGCACCTTTGGAGAGGGCACAACTATATCTGTTGTTCTTCCCCTAAATCCACCCGAGAAAAAGGAGGTTGATTAATTATGTCAGCAAAAAAATCAAATATATCACTCCTATTTTTTATGTTTTTAGCTACTCTTGTGGTGGTTGCCAGTTTTATTCTTCCCGGTTATCTTTTGGACAAAAAAGCTGACTCCCAAATATCCGTGGTAAGCTTTGCACCTGAAGAATACTACCTATCTTCTAATACCGTTATGGCAAGAAACAACTCAGAAAAATTATCTTCACTTGATAAGCTTAATCTTATATCAGGAAAATGGGCTAGCAATTATACCGAATGTTCCACAAGCGAAGCCTTTTTATCCGAAATCGATGCGGTCAATTTGGCAACTGCACAAATCAACAAGTATTATGACCTAGGGGTATATCCGGAATCTCTATTTTCAAATTATAATAACTGGTACTCATGGTCTAGCAAGGTATACAGATACACAGATTCTTCTTTCAACACTTACACTGCCTATCTGTGGGTAATAACCTTTACTAAATACGATAATTCCGCCACTCACAAAATAGCTATGACAGAGGATGGAATTATCATAAGTGCCGAAACAACAAACCATAATATCACAAAGTTAAAAGATATATTCTATGCATACACTGACAAAAATATAGAAAGTCTTCTTTGTGACAACATTAAATTAAATGATGTGTCTTTTCCATCATCATATAATATTGAGTCCGTTTGCCCGGATATAAATATGAACAATGCAACCTTTGACAGCATATACCAAATATCCGTCTCGGAAAACTTCACCGAAGCACAAGACCTCTATGTGTTCCAATATAAAACAGGAACAAGTCACGGTATTGGACTCATTCCTGTTATAAATTAACTACTTGTTTTACTGTATGATGGTAACCATTCCATTACCATCTCATAATCAGCCTCATCTATAGCAATATTAGAAAAACCTGCTTTTTCTAGTATTGCTATTATTTTTTGTTCTCCTTGGCATCCATACTTAGTTGCCAGATATTCAATCTGTTCATCATAATTAATTTTTTCTTTGAACGCCCTATCTTTCTTGCCCATCTTCTTACAATAGATTGAATATTTTAATATAAGCTTATCATTAATTCCAGCCTTTGCATATCTAACATACACTTTTAAGACTTTTACTCCCTTAAGGGCTAATAACATAAGCAATAAGGCTACCACAATTCCTGCTACGGTATAACACACTGATTTTATGAGTTTGTTCGGCACCTTAAAGTTTACAATATTTCCTCCGCCTATATCGCCGCCTTCAGTTTCTTGGTCTCCCATTACCTCATCAAACATTTCCCAGAAATCAACAACTTCTTCGGTTTCTCCCGATGGTGTAACCTCCACTGGTATCCAGCCTTTGCCTGTAATATATATCTCCACCCAGGCATGAGCGTCTGCGTCTGTTACATTTAGCTGAAGCAAAGCTGTCTCACCTACCTCGGAATAGCCTTTGTAATAATCCTCATATTTTGTTCCTTCAACCAATTCTGCATTTTCAAACTGATTATAATCTACAGCATAACCCTCTACATATCTAGCAGGTATTCCCATATACCTAAATACTAAAACTGCTGTCGATGCGTAATGTGTACAATATCCTTTTCTGTTATCCATAAGGAAATAATTAACAAAATCCTCATTTTTAGGAGTTTTTCCAGGCCTTATAGTATATGGTATATTTTCCTGAAAATAGGCTTGCAGGTCATAAACTTTACCTTCATCTGAGGAACTCCATTCAATTGACTTGCAAAGCTCCTTTATAGCCTTTTCATTTTCCGGAGGAACATACAAATCAAGCTCTGTATATGGCTCTGACCCATAATCCGAAAGTACAATAACCGATTCATTTTCATCTAATCTTGGATAAAACTCTACAGTGTATGTAACACCCTCTATCTGAGTATTTTCCGTATAATATGGATAGTAAAAATCATTGACGCCTATTGGATTTATGGTCATAACTCCCTTTGAGGAGCCTTTTCCCTTCCCTTCGTAATAATCCTTTAACGCATCCGCCTCAGGAGTGGCACTGGCATCATAAAGAGTAAGGTCGGCCATACTGGTCCATCTGTTGGCATATGGCACATATTCAATTCCTGTAAAGGATTTGAGGAAAATTCTATCATAGGTATATGGTGTCATCTGCACCACTAAATCTGTTTCATAATCAAGTCTTACTGTGGATACATCTCCTAATTTTCCGCCATGTATGCCACCTACATCTTCTCTATCTCGATACAATCCATCCCAACCATCCATAAGTAAGGTGCTTACAGCAGCCATAGTAAGTTCCTTGTACTTGTTACCTTGATAACCTACATTAAATGAATCCTTTGGCTTAAAGGCACTGACTGCCAGAACAACACATATTGTAAAAATAGTTCCGAAAATACCAGCCTGAACAAGTGCTTTTATATCATATACATAGGATATTTCTCTGTTCTTTTTCTTTTTTCTTCCCTTATGGGCAAAAACCCTATCATCTCTCTTTACATTTACCTGTGGACTATAATGTTTACTGGACTTAAAAATATACGCCATTACCACACCGGCAAGCATCATAATTACATATCGCATATCCGGTTCTTCAGTAAGATAAAGAGGGATGAGATTAAGACCCATTATAAAAAATATTGAATTCACATATTGCATACGTCTAGATATATATACATTTAGTAATACATCCAAAACTACACCTATAAAAAGGCACACAAAGGTAATGGTCACATATCGGTTTTCAATCTGTTCTGTGTAAAGTCTTTGAATATCTACGTTAAAATATTGAGATGCTCTATCTGTAGTTATGTTAACCAATGCATAAAATCCACTGTTAATATAAATTCTGAATTGATACACTGCTAAACCAAACAACGCAAACAGAATCAAATACCCAGTATTCTCAACAAATAATCTGTAATATAAAAATGCACACAAAATAGCCATGCCACCAATTACCAGATGACACAACACCTCATTGTATTCCTTAACATCAATAGCAGATAAGTAAAAACCTATACTACCCATAGATAAAAGATATACAATAAAACCCTTTAGAAGAAGTGTTAAAAGTCGATTTTCTTTCTTTTCAAAAAAGGAAGGACTTAAAGTAACACCCTCACACAGAGTTATATATTCAATTGGCTCTTGTTTTCTTTTAGTAGCCACTAACCATTCTCCCTTACATTTACAGTTACTCTACCAGCATCTGCAGTTACGTGTACATATGCTTTCATCTCAGGATGCACATTTGCCATATATGAGGAAGCCTCATCATAGCTTGCATAAGTATCCTCATAGAACATTTTGGCAAATGCGTCATTTACATCCTCTATGTAATCTAACCTTATGTCTTCATACTCATATCTTTTGCTACTCCAGTACATAAGTCTCACTGTAGTTTTGTCTTTAATAAGCTTAGCAATAACTGAGTAAGTTGTAACTACTATCTGTTCTAGCAAAAAATTGTTGGCCCCACATAACTCCGGCAATATAACCAACTGTTTATCAGACATACTAACTCTATCTTTAACCATAAGTATGTCTCTTTTGGCAGACAGTTTCCAGTGAATACTCATAAGCTTATCCCCTGGAATATATTCTCTAATCTCCTGAACATCTGAAAAGTCATTACCTCTTTTTGTGCTTTCTTCACTCTCAAGCATACCCTGTTCCAAACCAGGTAACTCTTCCATAGAATCTGATATTTCCTCAGGAATAATTATAAGTTCATGCTCTGCTTCCATTTTTTTATTAAAGAATTTAAAGCCCATTAAATCCTTAATCTTAAGAGAGGTGACTTTAACAGAAACTATGCCACAAAGATTTGGTAACATAGGTAGTTCTAGGGTATAACCCTTAAGGGCATATATAGGCACAACAAAAGTTTTTGTTCCCTCGGTCTTGAAGAAGGTGTTAGAAACCGTAACTGTCATCTTCACATCCAATGCAACAAAAGGTGTAGGATTATGTATTTTTATGAGAAAGAATGCTTCCTCGTTCTGCTTTCCATATCTGCTAGTCTTATCTTGATTGGTCACTTCCACTGTCACATATTTTTTCAATATAATGGCACTAATCAACGATACAATAGGTGCCACAATCATAAGAATCATAACAATAAATGTAAAATGACTGTGCAAGAAATAGTACAGCAATACATCCAGCAAAAAAAGGAGTCCATATCCAATTAACCTAAAAGTATTTTCCATATATCTTCCCTTAATTTCTAGGAGCTGGCACATTCTGTAAAACCATATATATAGCCTGCTCAACTGTGATTCCTTGCGCTTTTCCTCTCGCGCTGAGTTTAACTCTGTGACCCAAGGTGTCCTTAGCTACACTCTGTACATCCTTAGCTGTAACAAAATCTCTACCTTCTATAACTGCCAAAGCTTTTGCCATCTTAAGAATTGCTATGGTACCTCTTGGACTTGCACCCATAGAGAAAATCTCCATACTTCTTGTTGCCTCAACTATATTGACAATATACTCATATATCTCATCATGTACATATAAGTCATTAGCCTTTGCTCTAAGTGCCACAAGCTCTTCCACAGATATAATTGCCTCCACAGACTCAAGTGGTCTTGATGCATTACCCTTTAATATCTCAACTGCATCACTGTGACTTGGATACCCCATAGAAAGACACACCATAAATCTATCAAGCTGGGACTCTGGAAGCATCTGGGTTCCTGATGAACCATAAGGATTTTCAGTTGCTATTACAATAAATGGATTAGGAAGCTTTCTAGTCACGCCATCAACAGTGGCAGTACCCTCCTCCATTACCTCTAGCAATGCGGACTGAGTTTTAGGCGAGGTTCTATTAATCTCATCTGCAAGGAAAAGATTACAGAAAACTGCTCCCTCTTTATATTCAAATTCCTTCGTTCCCGAATTGTACATAGAAAATCCCAATATATCACTTGGCAAAACGTCAGGAGTAAACTGTACTCTTTTATAATCAAGAGACATAGATTTTGCAAAAGTTGTGGCGAGGGTTGTTTTTCCCACGCCAGGGATATCCTCCATAAGAATATGTCCCCCTGCAATAATGGCCGCAAGAACTTTTGAAACAATATGACTCTTACCCTTTATTACTTTGTTAACTTCCGCCTGAACACTAGCTATCTTGTTCTGCATTTTGCTACCTCCTTTTAAAATAATCCTAAGGAACTAAAGTTCCTCAGGATTTTCTTTTTTCTATCTGGTTATCCCAAGGCGGACTGCCTCATCAGCCACAGCTTTTGCAACAACTTTTGCAACCCTCTCATCAAAAGCTCCTGGGATAATGTATTCTTCATTTAATTCTTCATCTGTTACAATAGATGCAATAGCCTTTGCAGCAGCTATTTTCATCTCCTCAGTAATTCCTGTGGCTCTCGCATCGAGAGCACCTCTAAAAATCCCAGGAAAAACAAGAACATTATTAATCTGATTTGGATAGTCTGAACGGCCCGTTGCCATAACTCTTACTCCACCCTTTTTTGCCTCCTCAGGCATAATCTCAGGTGTTGGATTAGCCATAGCAAAAACAATAGGATCCTTTGCCATAGATGCAACCATATCAGCTGTAACAATATTTGGAGCAGAAACTCCCACAAAAACATCTTTGCCCTTAATTATGTCAACCAACGAACCCTTCTCGCGCTTCTTATTAGTAATCTTTGCCATATCAGCTTGAGCCTCATTCATCCAGTCCTCTCCTGGGCAAAGAGCACCATTTTTATCCACTAAAACCGCATTTCCAATGCCGAGCTGCAACAACAGCTTACATATGGATATACCCGCTGAACCAGCTCCGTTTATAACTACACTTGCCTCATTAAAAGGTTTTCCTACAAGTTTTAACGCATTGATAAGTCCCGCTGAAACAACAATAGCAGTACCATGTTGATCATCATGAAATACAGGTATGTCTAATTCCTCTTTAAGGCGTCTTTCCACCTCAAAGCATCTTGGTGCAGAGATATCCTCTAAATTGATTCCACCGAAAACTGGAGCTATACGTTTTACAGTCTCCACAATCTCATCCACATCTTTTGTATCAAGGCATATAGGAAATGCATCCACTCCAGCAAATTCTTTGAAAAGAATAGCCTTTCCCTCCATAACTGGAATAGCTGCTTCCGGCCCAATATCTCCAAGACCAAGAACCGCTGTACCATCTGATACCACTGCCACCATATTGGACTTACATGTATACTTGTACACATCATCCTTATTATCTCTAATTTTCCTACAAGGCTCCGCAACACCTGGGGTGTATGCTGTACTCAAATCATTTCTATCCTTAATTTTAACTTTAGAAACAACCTCTACCTTGCCTCTATTTTCTTCGTGCATCTTTAAGCTTAGTTCATTGAAATTCATTACGAAATCCTCTACTTATCACTCATCTTAACTTTTGATATCTCATCATTGTAAATTCTTATCTGTTCCCTTGAAGCATCTATCTTAGTCATATATTCCATCAAGGATTCATCTGCTACATGAGTCTTAGCGTACTCTCTATATACTAACTCACCAATCTTTTCATAACAATCTTTCACATTAGTTTTTTCTTTACTAATCTTTGCCTTAAGTTTAGTTATCTCAATAGCATCACCAGTCTCATTTTTTACTGTTTTCACAAAATCTGCAAATGCCATAATGTCTCTCCTCTCTAATATGCCTTACCATCTTTTTCAAATCTTTTAAGACCTTTATAGTTTCCAATGATATTAGTCACCATAAATACTAAATTTACCAAATGTGCTATAGCTACACCTGTATAAATATTAAAATTAAATCCTATTTTGAAGTTTGCAAAGGAACTGTTATCATACATAACCTTTGTTCCAACAGCAAACAAGATAACAGATACAACGGAAAATGCAAGTGCCACCCAGGCTAAAATTGGCATAGGTTTTTTCTCTGGAGCCATAGCTCTTATCATGTCTACCAGGGATACAACAGCAGCAATACCCACAAGAACAACAGATAAAACAAGCAGTACTTTTATCTTACCATCTACTCCTGCATCTTGAAAAAGAGTTATAGCCAATACTTCTATCATGGTTTCATTTGTTTCATTTCTATATATTGTATCCAACCAATGAAAAAACGGATTACCAAGTAAAGCACCTGCTATAGCAGTCACACCACCAGAAACTGCAATAGCAAGCATTGCTATAAGAGTGTAAGGTGTAAGTTGCACATCTGGCTGTGCTTCATATTTTATCTCTTGTTTCTTAGGTGTGGTAGTCTTTTTTTGTATATTATTTCCTGACTTTTTCTTACTCATAATATGTACTCCTTAATTTAAATAAATAATATTGCCAATGCAATGATACCAAGAAGAACCAAACCACCAATAACAAAAAAAGGCAACGCATTGCTTTTTTTCGCTGGATTGTTTACTGGTATATTCTGTTGGTATGTTATCTGAGTATTCACAGGCATCTTACCATCAAGAGGATCTAACAACATAGTAGCGCTGTCATCACCTTTTGCTGTCATATAATTCTCTGGTATAAGCTGAGTCACACTGTCGTCACCCTCAGCTGTCATATAGTTTTCCGGTATAAGCTGAGTCACACTATCGTCACCCATCTCTTGCTGCTGCTCAGGAGTCTGATTAACTATAATTTTATCTGGTGTAACACCTGCAAATGCAGCAACTTCCGCGCCACAGCTAGTACAATACTTTATACCGTCATCAATATTTTCATTACATATAGGACATATCATAATAAAAGTCTCCTTTTAACTTAATTACATACTAATACCATAAAGTATAGCACACTACTCAAAAAAATCAAACAAGGACATCTGGGTTCCTAGAGTCTTATTCTTATACTCCCTCATATACCTAAATAATTCTTCTCTGTCATATTGGATACCATGTTCTTCACATAGTTCTTTAAAAATCTGCATAAGGTAATCATTATTTGAGCTTACAACCTCATATGCATTTCCATAGGTCTCTATGTACTTTTCTTTTAGGCCTGGGAATTTTCTATCTAACTGCTCATAAAAATATTCTCTGTTTCCCTCTCGAAGAGTAAGTCCAATACCGAAATTGATTATACCATATACTCCTGCCTTGATGCAGTAATCCATAAGACCTCTAAGATTTTCCTCTGTATCATTGATAAAGGGAAGAAATGGAGATAGCCAAACTATAGTTGGAATTCCTCTTTCCTTCATCGCCATAAGCATCTCAAATCTTTCCTTTGTAGTGCTTACATTTGGTTCGATAACCTTACAGAGTTCCTCATCGTAGGTTGTGAGAGTAGTGGCAACTACACATTTTGTCTTTTTATTAATTTTTTCTAATATATCAATATCCCTTAAGATAAGATTTGACTTAGTCTGAATAACAAGTCCAAAATCAAATCTCTCTATCTGATTGATACATCTTCTTGTAAGCTTTAATTCTTCCTCTAAAGGAATGTATGGATCAGTCATAGAGCCTGTGGATATCATACTCTTTGTACGTTTACGCTTTAAGGTATGTTCTAACAGTTCATCCGCCTTAAGCTTTATCTCCACGTCCTCAAAGTCGTGATTCATTCGATAGCATTTACTTCTAGAATCACAATATATACATCCATGGGTACAACCCCTATACAAATTCATTCCATTTTGAGGGGATAGAATTGCTTTAACCTCTTTATAATGCATAATTCCACCTCTCTTATATAAAGTCGAAGCTTACTTGCTCGTACTCTAAATCCTGATATTCTAACTCCTCCTGGTCTACCTTGCTAGTGAAGTCAGTTACAACTGTAAGCTGCTTACCAGAAGACATCTGCTGACCTAAGATATAGTTCACGTCAAATCTACCTGTAATGGCTGGTGTAGCTCCTCTTGCTGGTACTATAAGCTGTACATTGTTTGCTTTAAGAAGTGCAAATATAGGTTCCCATATATACACATCTTTTGCTGCACCAAATGGATTATCTATAAATATAGTCTTTGTTCGTATATCTTCATTTCCAGTCTGATACATGCCTGAAATATAATTGATGATAGAAACCAAAAACTGTATATATATACCCTGAGACTGTCCTGTACTTCCAACTGCCTCCTCGTATCTAAGATAACGGCTCTGTTCCTTTATACGCTCCCTCTTATAAAGATTGAGTTTAATTCCATTCATATCTGTAACTATAACACCAAACAGTTTCTTAAGTGCAAGACTATTTCGAATAAACTTAATTCGTTCCTTATCGCTATCGTAATCATCTGCCTGAGCAACTATCCTATCTATGTAATCGGACATACGCTGTTTAAGGAACTCATCCTTCACGTAAGGAACAGTAAGTCCAACCATCTGAATAGCCTCTCCGTCAGCCATAATTCTAGACAACTTAGGAAGCTTATCAAGCTCAGTTTTTACATCAAGACATCTTTGGAGACACTGCTCCTCAAAGTTCGCCTTAATAGTTTCCATATCCACAAGACTCTTTGCAATTCTCTCTTTCTCAAGACGAATATAATCAACTATAGTCTTTAGATTATCCATAAGAAGATTTGCCTCAGTGTAATCATTTGGAATAACTACATCCTCTCTTATGGTATTGGCAAGCTCATAAACCTCCATCTGGTCTAAAGTTGAAGCAGTATTACCCTTGAACTTAAGCAATTCATTCTTTGCCTTATCCAGACTCTTATTGCTCTTGTCATATCTAATAAGATTTGTCTCGAACAGCTCTCTTAACTTATCCTTATCCTCCATGATTGGATTAGCGCCCTCAAGACTTATATCATTAGTCGTAACAATTCTCTTTACGTCCTTATATAAGTCAATCATATAGCTCTGTTGTTTTACATATTTCTTGTACTCTTCCTCACAGGAAGCTGCCTCCTCACCAAGACGCTTAAGCAAGGCTTCACCATTTTCAAGATTAGATACTATCTCCGAAAGACTTG
The DNA here is from genome assembly GCA_017938485.1 of Lachnospiraceae bacterium. Lineage (GTDB taxonomy): Bacteria > Bacillota > Clostridia > Lachnospirales > Lachnospiraceae > Coprococcus_C. The sequence continues at coordinate 7,557 of JAGBBM010000085.1, read as the reverse complement.
CCTCCACATCTACATATGCACCAAAGGCATCCTCAATGTTACGAATAGCATAGTCAATACTACCGGATAATCTATCTATAGCAGAGGTCTGCTTCTTTCGCATATTTTCATAAGAATCTATCTGACTCTTAACCTCATCTATAGATTTTTGGCAGGATGAAATAAGCTCTTCATCTGCAATGTAAAGAAGATTTCTGTAGTACAAGTCTTCTAATTTTTCAACACTCACACCACGTTTTTCGATATTCTTGATGGTTCTATCCATAGAAACTCTTATAGTATCCATAAGAGTTCGCTTGTCTTCTATGGCCTTAGCATCCTCACTTCCTGCCAAAAGCATAGCTCTAAATCTTGCTTTAAGCTCGTCTTCATCACAGGTTAAAACTTCAAAATCCTCATCTGGATTATAATAGGACTTATAATTGTTGTCCCATTCATGAGACATATCATAAAGCTTTTTCTCCAAGGATTTTAACCTTGACTCTTCCTCTGCAAAATTAGTTTCGCCATAATTAAACTCGTTAGTAAGCTCTCTGATTCTTTCTTCAAGTCTTTCAATCTGCACGGCACTATCTTTTGATACATCCTCTTGCTTACCAATTACAGAAGAAAGCTCACTGATTGTATAAAGCTTATTGGTATCCTGAACTGCCTTTTCATACTTTTCTTCTGTCTCAGTACGAATCTCCTGCCAATTGGCAATATTACCCTTATAATTCTTAAGCTTTGTTTTACATTCCTCAATATCCTTAGCAAGCTTTTCAGCAGTTTCCTTTGCCTTAGCTAAGCGCTCACCTGCATTAATAAGTTCTCCATCAGCTATTCTTAAAACAAACTCCTGATCCTCTTTGTAGGCAGTCAGCATCTCTTCCTTAAGTTCTAGCTGTTGCTTATATTCTTCGCAATTGTTAAGCTCTTTTTCTATAAGCTTTTCCATAGTATCTTCTGCGGTAAGATAATCTGGAGCTGAATGAATAGAAAATGCATTTTCACCATAATAAAGTGCCTTCTCATCGATGCTAGCCATATCAAAAATGTTAACAGACACATCACTTGTATCTACGCTCAATATATTAGGGTCATCCTTAACAGTATCGTAATCCTTTACAACAACTCCATAAGGAAGCTCTGGATTAACCTCCAATATCTCAAGCTGTCTTGCCCTATCAAACGCAGAAAGATAATCCATACCACTCATAGCAGTAAGTCCGTGTCTGGTTTCAATATACTCGATAACCTTTGATACACCCTTTGACACATCTATGATTCTGCCCTCTTTAAGGCGTTCAATCTTCTTGTTAGACACATCAATATTTTTCTTTAACTCACCGCTTTCAATAACAGCCTTCGTAATTCTATCAGAGATTAACTTAATTAACTCTTCTATCTGTTCCGCACCATAAACAGTCTTAATACTACTAAGCTTTTCGGAAACATCCTTAAACTCCATTTCCCTTTCCATAAGACTACTTATAAGCTTGTTGTTGTCTGATTCCTTTGCAGTCAAAATAGACAAATTAAGGCTTTCCTCATTTATGAGATTCTTGTTATCTGCAATTATACTCTCACACTCAGTAAGCTTATCTTTAGCCTTCTCACACACAGTGGCAAGCTCAGACAACTGTTCTTCCACCTTGGTAAATTTAATGTCATTCATAGACATCCTAATCTTAGATAACTTCTCACTTAATGTAACTATCTCCTCATCGGCCATCTTCTTGGCATTTACAGCTACTGCATGAGAAACCCTTGCTTCCTGTAAAAGCTTTTCGTTGTATTCTTTCTTGTGTCTTGCCTCACTAAGTTTTGTTTCTATCTCTTCTATCTGACCTCTTATATTGGTCATCACAACATCCATTCTGTTTTTGATGTTATATACATAGGTATAAAGAAGCCTCTCATCAAATCTGGAGTCTGACATCATTGTCTTTATCATGGTGTCATACTGCTGATACTTTTTCCTGTCTTCTATGTAGTCCAGATATTCGTTAACGCTTTCTTTGAAATTAAGATCCTTCTCAAGTTCCAATAGTCTTGCCTTCTCTTTTGAAAGCTTATCAAGAAGAAGCTCTTCCTTAGCCTTTAACTCCTCTAACTGTCTCTTATCTCTTGAGACCTTGAGACACTCTATACGCTCCCTTTGCTTATTTTTCTCCAAACGTTTTTCGTCGCTAGCATTTTTAAGCTCAGCCATCTTTTCCTCATCTCGACTGGCAAAATACTCTCCTGTAACGCATATATCTGCAATAAGTTTGGAAAGCTTAGTCTGTTCCTCATATAAATCCATAAAGGAAGCAACCTTATCAGAGAGTACACTAATAAGCTCTATCTGATGGTCATAAGCAGAGATATCCTTTTTCTTCTTTGCAAGTACAGTAAGCTGCTCCTTAATATCCATAAGCATCTTAGCCATAGAATCAGAGCCCTCATCATCACGCTCTGTCTTTACCATAAATGCTTTTTCAATAATCTCCTCAATAAGAAGATCCTCAACTACCTTTCTGGTAGTCTTATAGTTATTCTCAAAATAAGTTCTTACATGGCCCTCAGTCTTGTTGATGCCACGAATAATCTCCCACTGACTCTCGTGAATACCAAATCCACTTATGAATCTTTGATATTCGCCTTTTCTGTCAAAAACCTTTACCGAAAGACTCATATCTCTATGCTCTAAGTCTTTAAGGTAACTTCTAAGTCCTTGGAAAGTGATTCTTTCCCCGTCCTTAGCAAGAGGAAGATTGACTATATCATTTTTATTAAATTCTCTGTAGAAAATGCAATAATTAAAATATTCTACAGATGCCACATCCTTGTTTGCTTCGGCCTCTCCCTCTGCATCCTTGGCTTTCCTTGCACAAAAACCAGTGGTTACATATCTGTAACCCTCCTTTGAATCTGCCTCATCCAGCTTCCATTCCACAAGAGAATGAATTGTAGTATTATTGTTACCGGTTCTAAAAAGCTTCTCTATAGGCTGCTTCTCATCCAAAGTACAGTTTGGAATCATATTCTGCATAAGAAGAAGCATAAGCACACTCTTACCACCACCGTTAGCAAGGTCATAGAGAGTGTTTTTTCCGTACATTCTCATAGTAAAGTCATCGTAAAACTGAGTGCCGAAATTATATTTTACATTATTAACTCTAATTCTGTTTATACTAGGCATCAGCTTCACCTCCTAAAGCCTTGTAAATTCTACCCTTATATTCTTCAAAGTAGTTCTCCACAATAGCTTTAAATCTATCTGTAGGATAGTATCTGTCCTCAACTGAAACAAATAATTTTTGCTCTGCAAGGAAATTAAATGTAAGCTTAACGTAACCTGTCTTTGACGCTCTTGATGCTCTGTTCTTTTCCTTGTCATCAGAGGTTACAACTGGAAGCTCATCCCAGAGAAGAGCTATAGTTTTAAAGCTTTCCTCCTCCAGCTCATCCATAGAATAAACTGACAAATCAGAGGTAATAGCTGAAAGGTATGTATTTACCTGCTCCATAATATCCTCTAATTTCACATATTCTTTTACCTGATAGGAAGCGGAATCCTGATAGAACAAAAGAAGGGCATTATACATGATAAAGTAAACCATATAAAGCTCCTTATTAAGTCTAAGACCAAGCTGACGCTTCATATCATCGTTTGTGTATCCAAATACACGATTGCCTTCGCCGGCAGTCAAATAAATAGAATCGTTGTACTCATATATGTTGAGATTAAGCTTCTTCATAAGCTTTGTGACGATATCATAAACCGCCGAATTAGAATAATATTCCTCGTATAAATCTCTTGTATCAGGGTTAGAACGGGAAACATCTTTTCCTGTAATAAGCGCTGAATATATATCTAATGCTTTATCTAAACTTCTTCCTTCCATCAGTTCCCCATCCTCCTTTCAAATATCATATCCGTAACTCTAAATTCTTCTTTTTCCTTATCTTCCGGTTCAATATAAGACTGAAGTAAAACCTCTTCGTCTCCAAACTCTATGGTAAAGCTCATAGTTTCAAATCTTTCTTTTTCATCCTCCGAAAGATTAGCAACTACCATCTCTTCTAAGAGAGTTTCTTGCTTTTCAAGCATTTTTTTCATGATGTACTCTCTCTTACCTGCAAGATGCACTAAAAATGCATAGTAATCTCTGTTGGCAAAGATTTCTTCACCAAACTTAATCTCTAAGATACCATTTAACTCTTTTAAGCTAACCTTGTTCCACTTATTCAACTGGTCTAAAAGCTCATAGAACAGTCTTCCAAAGTTAGCTCCTATGGACTTATCAAGAAGCTCGTCCTCGTACATAAAGTCCATATCCAGTACTGTCTTTTCAACCTTCTCTCCCTTGAGCTTATCATCAGCTTTTAAAGTGAGCATATTGTCTATGGATTTCATAGAAAATGTCTTATCTATACGAGGAGCAAACAGTGGCATAACCACACTTGCCATAAGCTCTGGTCTATCCTTTTCCATAAGTCCAACGAGGCTCTGTCTAAAGTCAAACACAGGACGTAATTTTCTAAGCTTGGCACGAGCTATAATCTTATCAGAAAGCTGCTGAAGCTCCATAGTTTCAGCAATAAGCTGACTGTGATTATATATTGTTTTCTTAAGCTCTGTCTCAAGAGTACTTATCTCCTCTAAAGCCTTTGAACGAAGAGAAACCGCCTTACCCTCCTCACTTTTTTCAAAGGTGGCCTTCTCAATTGCCTTATCCACAAGAGCCTTATTTTTTGCAAATAATTTCTGCTCTTCAGAAAACCACTTTGCTGTGGTCTCCATATACTGCTCATAGGCCTTAGCACCCTCAAAAACATCTATGCTAAGAAGCTTTAAAACCTGTTCTTTTTCCAATATAAGTTGCGTAACCTGAGAATTAATTCTCTTAACTACATCTATACCACCCTTAAAGTTATTAGAGCTAATCATCTTTTCAAGAAGCAACTGAGATACATTAATCTTGCTCTCATCCTTAATCTCCTTGGTATCAAGATAAAACTCTATGCCCTCAGCAGTGATTGTATAAAGCACCTGACCATTTTCAATTCTGCTTTCAATAAACTTAACTCTAGCAACTCTGCTACCCTTCTTCTCTGGGTCAAAAAACTTAAATTCAAAGGCCTTACCCTCATTCTTAAGCTTGTCAAATATATAAAGAACTAGCTGTTTTTCCTCCTCAGCTGACTCATCTAGTTCAAAATCTCTCTTCAGTAATTCCGACAAAAAGGACTCATACTCTTCATAGGTAATATCTTTCTCATGGAAATTATTCTCGTTAATAAAAAAGCGCAAAGATGCCATAGTGATATAACCCATGTCAAGAAAACTATATCTTCCTTCTTTGTACTGGGAAAATGTAGTTTCACTTAACACGAAAAATGGGTAATACTTTTTAAGGTTATGCATCCTCGCGTTATGCTCTGAAATTATGTCATTAATCATTACATGTTTTAGTGCCATGAGTCCCTCTTATACCATAAAAAACAAAAATAGTAATTATGCAAAAATGTAGCCAAATGGGCACACTACCCCCATCATCGCATAATTACTATAATTTTAATACAATATAAGAAATTTTACAAGCAAGTCATGTCATATTTTGTGGTTTTTTAGTTTAAAATGCCAATCGTTTTTAAAACCACAATAGCAAGTACTATATGGAAGGCAATAAGATATAATCCATACAACACAAGCATAAAAACATTAAAGCCTATCAAGGGTTTATAATTCAACTCTGGATTTCTGTCTCTTTTTCCCATACTAAGTGCAAGGAGAAGAACCTGAATTCCCGCAATCAAATCAAAGGAAAATGCAAATAATATGTAAGAAAGCAACTTGTAACTACCTGTAAATATAATATATGTTCTCCAAGCCACAAAAGCCGCAAGACCAAGAGAAACAAAACAGTTAATTACTGGAAATGAACTTTTTTTCTGTTCCATAACATATCCACCTTTCATAAATCTATAATTCTGTTAACATATCTTCATAGTGAGATTTTGACATAAATCATCAAAATTGTCTATGACTTTATATATTGTAAGATACCTTTTCTTTATTCTTTCACCACTTTTTATATCGAAAGTAACCAATATGTGATTACCCTGCTTCTTTATATCAACTACTCTATGTATAGACACTACTACTTTTTCCAACCTGCCCTGCTGATACAGATTTTCTATCATATGATTATCTCTTACCGTTGTAAGAAGAATTTCTTTATTTTTATTATTTTGGTGATTTTGAATCATCTTAAATATAAAGTTATGATAGCGAAGTCCATCCATCTGATAAGATCTAAGACCCGTTTCATCCAAAAATGCATCAGAGGAAAGATATATGTAATACATATTCCCCCACTCATCCTGCAGAAAAACATATAAACTTTTTAGTTTTTCCTTTGATATCTGACTAAACATAGAACCAATTATCTGAAATGGCATCACAATACATACAAGAGCTATAAAAAATATTGCCACAAGTGGTATCTTTTCTGTTTCATAACCCCACTTACAAGCAAAAACTGCAATAGTCGGTATAACTACTGCCCAAAACATACTTGCCACAATACCTTTTCTATATTTAATTTGTGCTTGAGGTGAATAGCTCCAAATTCTCATAACTTTAATTCTCCTATTCTGAAACCAAAGTTTCCTTTGAATTTTATACAAAATAATAATAGGCATTACATCAAAAAAATCAGGTTGGTCCCGCCATAATCCACGAAACCAACCTGGTTTTAATCATTTATGCGAATAATTTATGCCTTACCAACTGATCCGAAGAGTTCCATCTTCTCCTTAACAGTAGCCTTGATAGCCTCTGCACCTGGAGCAAGAAGCTTACGTGGGTCAAATCCCTTACCTTCAAGGTCCTTACCAGCCTCGATGTACTTTCTAGTAGCTTCCTGGAATGCTAACTGACACTCAGTGTTAACGTTAATCTTAGATACACCAAGTGAAATTGCCTTCTGAATCATATCAGCTGGGATACCAGTACCACCGTGAAGAACAAGTGGCATATCACCAGTCTTCTGCTGAATAGCATCAAGAGTCTCAAAGCTAAGACCAGCCCAGTTCTCTGGATACTTACCATGGATGTTACCGATACCAGCAGCAAGCATAGTTACACCAAGATCTGCAACCATCTTACACTCATCTGGATCTGCACACTCACCAGCACCTACAACACCGTCTTCTTCACCACCGATTGAACCAACTTCTGCCTCGATAGAGATACCCTTCTCATTGCAAAGTGCAACAAGCTCAGTAGTCTTTGCTACATTCTCCTCGATTGGATAGTGTGAACCATCGAACATAACTGATGAGAAGCCAGCCTCGATACAAGCCTTAGCTCCATCATAGCTACCGTGGTCAAGGTGAAGAGCAACAGGTACTGTAATGTTAAGCTCCTCAAGCATACCATTAACCATACCAACGATTGTCTTATAACCACACATATACTTACCAGCGCCCTCAGAAACACCTAAGATAACAGGTGAGTTGAGCTCCTGTGCTGTTAAAAGAATTGACTTTGTCCACTCAAGATTGTTGATGTTGAACTGACCT
>JAGBBM010000010.1 GCA_017938485.1 Lachnospiraceae bacterium | reverse complement strand
GATATAGCGGGATATCACTATATTCAAAACCCCGGTTCGCTTACCAAGATGAGTTTTGGAAACGAAAAGTTAAGAGTTGACTCATTGATATCTTTTCTTGAGAATAAGTTTAAGCAAAAAAATGTTTATGATGACACAAAGAGACAGTTAGAGGTGTATAGAAATTATTTATTGGCTCTTCGTCAGATAGAAGCATTTGATGAGGGTCAGGATAAGTTACTTATTCCTTATGGAGGCTTTGACAAAAAAGAAAGATTTGTTATATATGGTGCAGGGGTACTAGGACAGAGGATCTACAAATACTTGAAGAACCAAGAAGCAAGTGTGGTGGCATGGTTAGATATGAACTGGAAAACATATCGCGCAAATGGCTATGACGTGGTTAATCCCGATGAATTGAACAATTTGGTTGACAGATACGACTATATTTTAATAGCTAATATAACTGAAAAAATAGCTATGTCTATAAAAGAATATTTGTTAAATAAAGGCGTGATACTTGATAAAATCAGATGGTTTACAGAGGACTTTTGTGGTAAAAAATAATTTAAAGGAGGCCCAGCCTATGCAACTTGCAATTTACGGAGCTAAATCCCTAGCTCTTGGTATGTACCGAGCAATTGAAAAATTATATCCAGAAGAGGAGTGCATAGGTTTTGTGGTAAATTCTAGAAAATGCAATCCTTCCACTCTTGCCGGACTTCCTGTTATTGAGATGGAGGAGTTAAAGGAACGCATTGCCTTTGAGAATAGGGATGGCTTACATATATTGGTATGCACCCCAGAGGATTTACATCCTGAGATTTCTGCTTACCTAGAAGAAAATGGATTTTCGACTTATACCTGCATGAATTCTAAAAAGGAAGCAAAACTTATGGAGGATTATTTTGTAGCTATAGATGAGTTCAAATCCTTGCATAGATTACCTTCTTGTGCGAATGGCTACGATGATATGGTTGTGACGGAGACAGATAAGTTTAACCATACGAAGGATTCTGCATCTACCCCATCTCTTCATGTCTACCAAGCCAAGTTCTACAAGGACAGACCCCTTAATAATTCTTATGACTTTGCAGGTTGGATGATTCCTATACAGGTTGGTGCAGCTCTTACGGATATTCGCGTCACAGATGTATGTGACAATCAGGGAGATAATATTTCTGAGAAAAATGTTAATTATTGCGAGCTTACAGCTCTTTACTGGATGTGGAAGAACAAGCTTATAGGGGCCGGAGATTCAGAAGATTATTATGGCTTATTCCACTACCGAAGAATTCTTGATATAAGCGAGGAAGACATAAGAAGAATTGCCGCAAATGACATAGATATAGTGGTTTCTTATCCTACTCTTCACGAGCCGGATATAGTGGAGCATCACGCAAGATACATTCCTGAGGGAGACTGGGAAGCTATGCTTGCTGCTTTAGAAGAGCTATATCCAGATTACAGAGAGGCTTACAATACTATTTTTTCACAGGAATATATGTACAACTACAATATGATGGTGGCAAAGAAATCTGTGTTAAAGGATTACTGTGACTGGCTTTTTCCTATCTTGGAGCGTACAGAGGAGCTTAGCACTCCAAAAGGTTGGGAACGAAAGGATAGATATATTGGTTATCTGGGAGAAAATCTTATGACCTTATATTTCTTTTATAACAAGGATAAATATAACATTGCGCATACAGGAAGGATAATGCTTACATAATTGCCTTGACGTGGTATCGTTGTGACGATATAATATAACTATCGCTATAACGATATATGAGGGGTTGCAGGAGTATCGGTTCTGCATTTGTTAAATGAGGTGAATTATGGGAGAATTGTTACTATATCACGGCTCGAAAAACATAATACAAAAACCACAGTTTGGAACGGGCAATATCCACAATGACTATGGTTTAGCATTCTATTGTACGGAGAATGTGGAACTTGCTAGAGAGTGGGCATGTACAGAGGATAGTGATGGATTTGTTAATTCCTATTCTTTAGATATTGCATCACTTACAGAACTTAATCTTTGTGATGGTTCGTATCATATATTGAATTGGTTGGCCATTCTTTTGGAGAATCGTATTTTTAGAGTTAATTCTGATTTGAAATCTATGTCAAAGGATTATATTTGCTCCAATTTTATGCCAGACTACAAAAAGTATGATATAATAAGAGGGTATAGAGCGGATGATTCTTATTTTTCTTTTGCTAATGCCTTTATTAATAATCAGCTTTCTTTACAACAGCTACAAAAAGCTATGATGCTTGGCGACTTGGGTGAGCAGATTGCCTTAAGAAGTGAGAAAGCTTTCCGTAGTTTGCGTTTTACTGGCAGTGATATTGTTGATAAAGAAATTTACTATCCGAAAAAAGCACGCAGAGATCAACGAGCAAGAGAAGGATATAAAGCTGAAAGAAGTTTGGTTTATGACGGCATATATATCATAGATATTCTTCGAGAGAAATGGGGGAATGAGGATGAACGCCTACAACGAAACCTATTTAGATGATGCTATGTGTAATCTTGGTGAGATGCTAGATTATGCGGTGAATGTGTGCGGACAGGATATAGATATATTTTTTAGGTATTTTATTTCCTCAGGTGTTGCGACTCAGTTTGGAAAGGGTAATCCTAAGTATGTTGCGGGGATGTCCGGAGTTGAGCTGGCTTGGGATGTCATGAGAAAAGTAATGGGGGACTGTGAGTATAAAGAACCTAGTGATTCCGTAGAACGTAGCAAAGAGTATTGGACTGGATGGGTATTGGCGTATTATCAGTGGTTTAGGAATTTTGGTTTTTCGGAATTGTATGACAGGGGTCTTACTCCTTCTAGAGTAAGCTGTGATTATATTTTACATGAGGCGGATGTTTCGAAGTTTGTGGATACGGCAGATGTTATTATAGAGTATCAACAGTCGAATCCGGGAGAACGTTTGAAACGTATGAGGGCTTATTGGAACTACACTCAAAAGGAACTCAGTGAAAAATCAGGAGTTTCCTTAAGAATGATTCAATTATATGAGCAGGGACAGAATGATTTGTCCAAGGCTCAAGCAGGGGTTGTGTTAGCACTTTCACAGGCTTTAGACTGTAAAGTGGAAGATTTACTTTGATAAAATGTAAGGGGGTATACATATGAATTTTGAATTAAATGCATCTATGATGTGTGCCAATTTTGGCAATTTGGAGCGAGAAGTAAAATGTTTAGATGAGGCAGGTATTGATTCATTCCATATAGATATTATGGATGGTCGTTATGTGCCTAATTTTGCTATGTCTTTAAATGATATGAGATATATTGCGGGGGCAACTAAGACTCCTCTTGATGTTCATCTTATGATTGAGCATCCTAACAATCGTATCGGTCTTTTCTTAGATAGTTTGAGACCAGGGGATACAGTGTATATTCATCCGGAAGCGGAGTATCATCCATCCACTACACTTCAGGCCATTATTAATGCGGGTATGATTCCTGGTATAGCAATAAATCCTGGTACCAGTGTGGAGACTGTTATGGAGATGCTTCGAATCGTTAAGAAGGTTCTTCTTATGTCTGTTAACCCTGGCAATGCGGGTCAGATGTATCTTCCTTATGTTGGTCACAAGATTGAGAAGCTTCTTTCCCTTAAGGACGAGATGGATTTTGAGATATACTGGGATGGTGCTTGCGGTATGGAAAAGATTAAGGAGTTTGCACCTAAGGGTATAAAGGGATTTGTTCTCGGTACTACTGTACTTTTTGGTAAGGGTAGAGAGTATGGGGATATAATCAAAGATATAAGAAATATTGAGTTTTAACATCCATAATATAGATATATTAGATGTGTGTTGAATTGCTGAAGAAGAGAGGATTTACCATGAACATAGCGCTTGTTTTGGCCGGAGGAACTGGCACTAGGCTTGGTGCGGATACGCCTAAGCAGTACCTTAAGGTTAAAGATAAGATGATAATTTCATATTGCTTGGAAACTTTCTTTAGCTCTAAGCTTATAGATGCAGTTTGTGTTGTGGCAGATCCTATGTGGCAGGAAGAGATTATAGACGGGATTGATAATTTAGTCTGCAAGCAGGAAAAGGATGCAAGTACTACAAACAAATTTCGTGGTTTTTCCCTTCCAGGGGCCAATCGTCAGCTATCTATATATAATGGCTTAACTGATATACTTAAGTTTGCAGGGGATGATTCCGCTGTTATAATCCACGACGCTGCAAGACCTTTGCTTTCTCATGAGCTTATTGAAGCATGCTTTAAGGCATATGAGGGACATGATGGGGCTATGCCAGTGCTTCCTATGAAGGATACGGTTTATATGAGCGAGGATGGAAAGGTAGTTTCAAAGCTTCTTAAAAGGGAAACTATATTTGCAGGTCAATCCCCGGAGGTATTTAACTTAGGCAAATATTATGAGGCTACAGGGGCACTTTTGCCGGAGAAGATTTTATCTATAAATGGTTCTACGGAACCAGCTATTATGGCTGGGTTGGACATTGCCATTGTGGATGGTGATGAGATGAATTTTAAGATTACTACCAAGGCGGACTTGGATAGATTTGAAAGGATGGTGACAGAATGAAGGCATGGGTATTACATGGTGTAAATGATTTTAGATACGAAGACCATGATGAACCAGTTGTAAAGGCTG
>JAGBBM010000009.1 GCA_017938485.1 Lachnospiraceae bacterium | reverse complement strand
GATGCAGCAGATAATGAAACTACCACAACTGTATATTATAAGAAAGATACAATTGAACCATCACCTTCAGTATACTTCTCTAACGGCACTACAACATTGTATAGTGGTGATATAATTATAAACAAAGACTATACTGTTTATGCTTCTGTGTTTGAAGAAGGAAGCGGTGTACAAAAAGTTGAGTATTGTTTGAATAATGATAATGGTACCTTGGTAAATACTGTGGACAAAGCAGGCACGGAGGGCTGTTCCCTTGCTGAACTTATCAGTAAGGATGGAGTGGATTTTCCAGATGGTCAATATAGCGTCAGCGTTAAGGCGACTGATTATGCAGGCAATTTTGAGTATGCCCCTAATCTTGACTTTACTCTAGACACAACTGCTCCAACTATGCCAGATAGTTTCTGGCCTATATTACAGGTATATGATGGAACAAATTGGGTAAATATTGTAAATGGAAATGAAGAAGGAACAGATAAGCTCAATGAGAATGAAATAATAGGATATACTCCATGGGGAACAGAAATAAGGAAATCCATATATTACATTGATGCTAGCAAGCAGTATAGATACTTGGTTAAAGTTGTTGATGCCGGTGGAGTAAGTGATACTCCAGAAGAGGTTATAAAACTTAAAAATAATGAAGTACCTGGTATTGTAGACAATGCTACACCTCTAGAAGAAGATGGTGCAAAAATATTCTATATCAATATAGATAATGGTAAGTTAAGTGCTAATCTACATAAAACTGTAGACTTTACTATAACTGATAAAGCTGGGAACACTAAGAATGATGTATCGGCATTTTGGGGATTAAAGCTAATCGATACTCAGATTTCTGTTACACCAACACTTTATGAAAAAGTCGATGGAAATCTTATTGCGGTATCGCTCACAGAGGCTTTAAAAGATGAACTTGCAAAGGGTACAAGTAAGCCATATTGTATCGTTTTAGATGTCTCATCTGCGTATACTATAGATGGGAATACTATTACACTTAGCTATTATAATCATGAGAATACATTAATTACGATGACTGGTACAGATTATAATACAGAGAAAGGTTATGATCCTACTGTTAGTGATTCGTCTGGTCGTTATCATTATTACAAAATGTACGACATGGAAGGGACATCAAATATATCATATAAGAATTTGGCGATGTCAGCTGCAGATACTAATTCTCAGTCAGTTAACAATACTAACGTATTGTCAATGTTATATGATATAACTGACCCAATAATGTATTCTGATAGTAGTAAAACAACATATTTTACACTTCCATCAGCATGGGCGAAGAATGTAAGTGGTAGTATATACATAATACCTGGTGAGGATACTGTAGTAGAATCAGCTCTTGCTAAGGCATACTTTGATGTTGAAGGAGAAGATGGCGTAAATAATCTAGGAATGGATATGGCGGGTACTTCTGCTGGGGGAACAGTAGAGACACCAGCTAATTTCTCATCTGCAACAACTGCAGGAACTAAGATTACCGTTTATGCAGAAGATGCGGCAGGTAACGGTGTTACTTGGGAACAGACAGTCAAAGTAGATGCCAAAGCACCAACCATCGATAGTGTTTCAGTAGCAGGTAATCCAAACATCCTTGTAAGTGATGCACCACTTAAGGCAGCACCTACAATAACTGCAAAGGTTACGGATAATCTTACTGTTGATTATATCAAGATGACTGTGACTTATCCGGATGGAACAGTTAAGGAGAAGACATTTGATTACGCAGAAGGTGTTGATGCGGAGGTAAATGGAACTGCTAAAGAGGTTTCTTATACAATTCCTAAGCTTGCTGCAACTGACGCCAATATACCAGATGGAGCATATCGAGTTGAGGTTAAGGCATTTGACCTTGCAGGTAATGAAGCAACATCTATAACTAAGAGCTTCAGAGTTGATACTACAAAACCAGTAGTAACAGCTAAGATAAGTAGTGGTACAGTTAGTGCGAAGGATTCATATTACTATAAGTCAAATGTAGTGGTTGCTTTAACTTACAATGATGTAAATACTAATATGCCATCTATCGTAGTAACTGATAATGGAACACCTGTAAATGTAAATTGGTCAACATCACCAGATGCAAATGGCAATTATACAGCTACATATACTGCATCAACTGAAGGTGTTCATGCTATTAAGATTATTGCAAAGGATGCGGCAACTAATGATGCTGTTCCTTCAGAGGTAGAATTTAAGATTGATAAGACTCTTCCTACACTTTCAACTACTGTAAATGGTTTGGTTTACACTGATAACACAGGTCTGCTTTATATGACTAACAATGTTACTTTAAATGCTAGTGTAAATGATACAAATGAGGATAGGGGAGACCTTAATTATCAGCTTATTCTCACAAAACCTGACCAGGAAACAGTGACAAATCTTTACCAAAAGACATCTGACAGAAGCTTTGCATATACTGAAGAAGGTGAGTATACTATTAACCTTTTTGCCGTAGATAAGGCTAACAACCAGAGTTCTATAAGAAGTATCAGATTTAGAATTGATAAGGCTGCACCTAACTTAAGTATAAATGGTGTTGGTTCTGGTTCATCAGCAGATTCAGTGACAGTTTCTTGTGTAATGCAGGAGTCATTCTGGAGAGATGCAGAGGGAACTATAACTATATATAGTAGAGCTGGTGATGGAGTTCCAGAGGTACTTCTTAAAACTATAAATGTAACACCAACTTCAGCTTCAACAGTTATTTCAGAAACATTTACAGAAACTGGTGTTTATAGAATAGAGTTTACTGCTTCTGATAGAGCAGGTCACACATCAGAGACTAGCACACAGTTTACTATAGATAGAGAAGCTCCAGTAGTTACTCTTGAAGGTCCAGAAAACTATGCTAAGACTAAGGATGAAGTTCCTATAGCTATTACTGTGGTAGATGATTTCTACTTACAGAAGAAGGTTAACCTTGTGGCTACAAGAACTGATGATACTGGAAAGGTACACGACCTTGATTTCGGTACATGGAATGAGGGTGGTAACCCTACAAATATTGCCGGTACATTTGCGGAAGATGGTATCTATGACATATCTATTACAGCTACAGATATGGCTGGTAACAGTGATAGCAAGTCTGTTCACTTTACAATTGATAAGAGTGCACCTATAATCGGTGATTTATCTTATCTTGATGACCAGATTCTCACTTCATTTAGCTGGGATGAGGATTTGGATGAGCTTGTATCTGACCTTACAGTATGTGATGTTCAGATGTACTTAAATGGTAGTGTATATGATGGCGAGTCAGAAATTGAAGATGGAGCATATACTCTTCTTATTGTAGCTGAGGATGAGCTTGGCAATAAGACTGAGAAGGAAGTTACATTTGTTCTTGATACCAAGGTACCTGTATTTATAGTAACAGGTGTTGAGGAAGATGAAGTTAAGAACGAAGAGTACTCTATATCTGTTTCACTTCAGCTTGAGGAGGATACGCTTACATCAGTAACCTTGAACGGCAAGGAGATGTATAGTGGAGATAACAATGTATGTTCATTCACAGTATCTGAAAAGGGTGAATATAAGCTTGTTATGTCAGCTACAGATGCTGCAGGCAATACCGCATCATATGAGTTAGAGTTTAAGTATGGTGAGGAATCTATGTGGTGGTTATGGTTAATCATCGCAATAGCAGTTCTTCTTGTATCAGGTATAGTGCTTATCGTAATTAAAAAGAAAAATAACGATAAATAACATAGCTATTTTATAATCTATGAGGTTGTTCCTTAGGGGACAACCTCTTTTTTGTTAAGGTTTTCTTGCAAGCATAAAAAATCGTGATATAATATAATAGATGTTTTGTGATAGGAGGTAGATCGTATGATAGATGCTGCGAAGTTATCTAACCCTGGGGGACGAGACAATAACGAAGATTATGTAACGATTGCCGAGCACGGCAACGATAGATGTTTTATTCTCTGTGATGGCCTTGGCGGTCACGAGTGTGGTGAAGTTGCTTCATCATCGGTTGCAGAGGATGTGGCAAGATTATTCGAGGAAAAGGGAGATTATGCGACCTTCCTTGATGACGCATTTAATATGGCTCAGGAGAACCTTCTGGCCTTACAAAAAGAGAAAAATCTGGTTAATGCTATGAAGACTACTCTTGTTGTTCTTGTGGTTACAGATACAATTATGAAGTGGGCTCACATAGGTGATAGCAGATTGTATAGATTCTTTGACAAGGGAAAGAAGTACCAGAGAACTAGAGACCACAGTATGGTACAGGTCCTTTGTGATATGGGTGAGATTACAGAGAAGGATATGCGCCATCACGAGGAAAGAAATAAACTCCTTAGAGTTATGGGCTCTGAGTGGTCAAGTAAGTCCTATGACAAGAGCGCTATACTTGAGCGTGGAGATAAACAGGCATTTGCCCTTATGACTGATGGTTTCTGGGAGTACGTGGAGGAAGAAGAGATGATGAAGCTTCTTTCAAAGACTAAGACTGCAAAAGATTGGATGGAAGCCATGGCAAAACTTGTTTTTGAGAGAGCTGATATGAGTAAAACAGATAATCTTTCGGTTATCTGTGTTCGAGTAGATTAATGACTTATTAGTTAGACAACAGGTGCTTGTTAGTGCCCTACAGTGAGGAAATATATGTTTAAAGCAGTTGTATTTGACATGGATGGTGTAATTACAGACACTGAAAAATTATATAGAAGATTCCAGTTGGAGGAAGGTTTTGCAAGAGGGGTTCCCGAGGAAGTTATGGTTAAGGCCTGTGAAAGAATTGCAGGAGGAAACAAATACACAAATAAGCCAGCCTTTGAAGAGATTGTAGGACGAGGCATAGAATATTTTGAGTACAGAGAAAAGATGCTTGCCAGATTAGATGCATATATCAAGGCTAATGGCGTGGAGCTAAAGTCAGGAGTTGTAGAGATTTTGGAGTATCTTAAGTCCAAGGGGATTTTGATTGGTCTTGCAACTTCTACAGTTAGAGAGAGAGCTATAGGATATCTCATAGACCATGATATTTATAAGTATTTTGATAAGCTTATATTTGGCGATATGATACAGCATGGTAAACCTGCACCGGATATATATCTTAAGGCCTGTGAGGAGTTAGGTGTGAAACCAGAAGAAACCATTGCTGTGGAAGACTCTATAAATGGTATAAAATCTGCAGGTACGGCGGGTCTATATCCAGTTATGGTCATAGATTTGATACAGCCAAAAGAAGAGATAAAATGTTATCTTAAACAGGTGTATGATAATATAACAGGGCTAAAAAACATAGTATAATATACGATATTTTAACCATGAATAAAATTAATTAAATGAGAAGAAAGTAAAATGTGATAGGAGATTATTATGCAGTTATTAGTTGTTATCTTGAAAAAAGCAGATTTGGTTCCTGAACTTTGTAAGGAACTTGCAGAAGAGGGTGTTCACGGAGGAACTATTATTGATGCGGTTGGTATGGCAAGCGTTATAGAAAAGATGGATGATTTACCTATATTTGGTATGCTTCGTTCTATTCTTGCAGATGATGATGACCATGAGACAGTTAAGACTATGTGGTTCGTTATGGAGGACGAAGAGGTTGCCAGAGCCAGAAAGATAATCAGAGAGGTTATTGGTGGATTGGATGAGCCTAACACAGGTATTATGTTTGGTTTGCCTGTATCTTTCGTAGAGGGTTTGGGAGTGTAAGGATATGGAACTCAATACTTTAACATATGTTGCAATCATGTTGGTTGCAGCTCTTTTGGCGGGCAAGGTTGTAAAGAAGATGAGACTTCCAAATGTTACAGGTTACCTTGTGATAGGACTTCTAATCGGACCACATTGCATCAATATCCTGTCAAATGAACTGATTTCCAGCATGACTATAGTTACAGATTTTGCTCTTGGATGTATAGCGTTTTCTATTGGAGCAGAATTTAGGATAAGTTTCTTAAAAAAGATAGGAAAAGCACCTATTATAATCGGTGTACTTGAGGCTTTTGGTGCAGTTATCGTAGTTGATATCATCATGCTTTTAGCGGGTTATGATGTAACATTTTCCCTTGCTATGGGAGCTATAGCTTCTGCCACTGCAGCAGCATCCACTCTTATGATTGTGAAGCAGTACAAGGCAAAAGGACCTGTGACCAACACACTGCTTCCTGTGGTTGCCTTGGATGATGCAGTTGCACTTATAGCCTTTGGATTGTCTATGGCAATTGCCCGTATGGTAAGCTCTTCGGGAAAAGCACCTATTGGTGAGCTTCTTGTGGAGCCTCTCATCGAGATTGGGGGGGGACTTGCTTTTGGTGCATTGCTTGGAATCATCATGGTTATTGCGGTAAAGTACTATACGGGAAGAGGAAACAGACTTGCTATAACCATTATGATGATATGTCTTTGTGTAGGTGTGTCTAATCTGGTGGGATTTTCTTCCCTTCTTGCATGTATGATGCTCAGTATGGTTTTTGTTAATCTTTCTAAGCATCGCATGAAGATATACGAGCCTCTTGACAGGATAACTCCACCGGTTTATATGATGTTCTTTATCATATCAGGTGCATCTTTGGATGTGACAATTATCGCATCTGTAGGTCTTGTGGGAGCCATATACGTAATCGGAAGAGTTATAGGAAAGGTTCTTGGTGCTTCTCTTGGTGCAAAGATAGGAAAAGCTCCGAAAGTGGTTTCCAAGTGGCTTGGATTTACCCTTGTTCCTCAGGAAGGTGTTGCTATAGGTCTTGCAACATCCGCGGCTAGCTCTCTTCCAGAATATGGTGCACGTATTCAGACCGTGGTTTTGTGTGGTGTAGTTATATATGAACTTATTGGTCCAATTATAACTAAGACTGCTCTTAAGAAGGCTGGAGAGATTGAAGCCAAGGCATAAATAGTCATATATTTCCATTAAACCACATATATTTATATAAACTGTATAGATATATGGAGGGTTGATATGGGAAAATCATACGGAGCATTAGCTTTAATAAAAGCACTTACAGTTGCATATATAATCACAGGTATAGCACTGTTTATATTAGCATTTCTTATGTATAAGATGGGGCTTTCTACATCTGCGGTAGATTTTGGAGTTACATTTGTATATATATTTGCCACTGCAGTGGGAGGTCTTATAGTAGGAAAAAGTATGAAGCAAAAAAAGTTTTTGTGGGGACTTTTTCTTGGAGCAATTTATGTAATGATTATCTTTCTTGTTTCTTTTATGCTCACTAAAGGAGTGGTATCCATACAAGGAGATGGACTTAGTACTTTGTTGCTTTGCCTTTGTGGAGGAATGTTAGGTGGTATGATAAGCTAAAAAAGGCTTTTATTTATAAGGATTATGTGTTATAATCCATTGATAGATGAATATATAGGAGGCGAAACTCATGAAGAGAATTAAAACTTTAACTAACAATACTTTGAATAACACAGTTGTTAAGGGTGGTTGTGGCGAGTGCCAGACTTCATGCCAGTCAGCATGTAAGACATCTTGTACAGTTGGAAACCAGAGCTGTGAGAACAAGTAATTATTGGTAAACTTTCACTAATACATAATGCGTAACTAATTAAAGAGGACCATTTAAGGATAGTCCTCTTTAGTTGCGTTTTAAAAAGGAGTGTCATATGGTACATCAGTACAAAAATAATGGGTACAACATAGTTCTTGATGTGTGTAGCGGCTCAGTCCATGTGGTGGATGAGCTTGTGTATGATATGATTGCTATGTTTTCGGACAAGTCTAAAGAAGAGATAGCCAATGCAATCAAAGAAACATATGGAGATACCTATTCAGAGGAAGACATTGCTGATGCATATTCTGATATCGAGGAGCTTATTTCAAATGGTCAGCTCTTTACTGAGGATGTGTATAAGGATGTCATTATAGATTTTAAAAAGAGAAAAACAGTGGTCAAAGCTTTATGCTTACATATTGCTCATGATTGTAATCTTGCCTGCAAGTATTGTTTTGCAGACGAGGGTGAGTATCATGGTCAAAAAAGAGAGCTTATGAGTCTTGAGGTAGGCAAGAAAGCAATTGACTTTTTAATAGAAAATTCCGGCAATCGAGTTAATCTTGAGGTAGATTTCTTTGGTGGAGAGCCTCTTATGAATTTTGATGTGGTTAAGGAGATTGTGGCTTACGGAAGAAGTAAGGAAAAGGCTGCGAACAAGAATTTCAGATTTACCCTTACTACAAATGGAGTTCTTCTAAGTGACGAAGTTATAGAGTTTTGTAACAAAGAGATTTCTAATGTGGTCTTAAGCCTTGATGGTAGAAAATGCATCCATGATGATATGAGACCTACCAGAAATGGCAAGGGTAGTTACGATATCATAGTTCCTAAATTCAAGGAATTTGTTGAAAAACGTGGTGATAAGAGCTATTATGTAAGAGGTACATTTACAAGACACAACCTAGATTTTGTAGAAGATTTCAAGCTTATGGCGGATTTAGGTTTTAAGGAGATATCCATAGAACCTGTTGTTGCCGCAGATGGACTTGATTACACTATAAGAGAAGAAGACATAGATAGGATTTGTGAGGAATATGACAAGCTTGCTCTTGACATTATAGAGAGACATAAAGCAGGAAAGCCAGTTACATTCTTCCACTATATGCTTGATTTGAATGGTGGACCATGTGTGTATAAGAGACTTTCCGGATGTGGTTCTGGTACAGAGTATCTTGCCGTAACTCCAACTGGAGAATTATATCCATGCCATCAGTTTGTTGGTATAGAAGATTTCTCTATGGGTAATGTATTTGATGGTGTTAAGAGAGAAGATATAGTGGATGATTTTAAACTTTGCAATGTATATGCAAAGGATAAGTGTAAGGATTGTTTCGCAAGATTCTATTGCAGTGGTGGATGTGCAGCCAATTCTTATCAATTCCACGGAAGTATATTAGACGCTTACGATATTGGCTGTAAGTTACAGCAGAAACGTGTTGAGTGTGCAATTATGATAAAAGCAGCGTTAGCTGACTTAGAAGAAGGAGAAGTGTAATGAGAAAAGCAAGAATGAGAGCTATATTTGGACTCCTTGTTTTCCTTGCCCTTATGGCAGGTGGTGTCTATATGGCGATTTTTGGTGTAGGTGAAAAGGGAACTGGAAAAGCTGAAAATGTTCCTTTTGGATTGGATCTCCAAGGTGGTCTTAGTGTAACATATCAGATTACTACCCCAGATCCACAAAGTGATGAGATATCAGCCACTATGGATAAGCTTCAGCGAAGAGTTGATACTTACAGTAGTGAGGGTGAAGTGTATCAGGAGGGCGAGGACAGAATCGCAGTCGAAATTCCTGTAGATACAGCTAAGTATGATGCCCACGCTATATTGGATGATTTGGGTCAGCCGGGACAGTTGGAATTTATAGATCAGACTAACTATGAATTATGGGCATCTGGTTTAGAGTACTCTTTCATTTTAAATGGTGCAGATGTAAAGGATGCTCAGGCTGGTATTACTGACGGTGATATACAGACAGATTATATTGTACAGCTTACATTTACAGACGCAGGTGCAGAGAAGTTTGCTAAGGCTACAGCTGAGAATATTGGCAAGCCTATATATATAATATATGACAATCAGGTACAGAGCGCTCCAACCGTTATGAACGCAATAACAGAGGGAACAGCTTCAATCACAAATATGGGAAGCTATGAAAATGCCGAGCAGCTTGCAAGCACTATCAAGATTGGTGCTCTTCCACTTGAGCTTGAGCAGATTCAGTACAACATCGTAGGTGCAAAGCTTGGTCAGGAGGCTATATCAACAAGCCTTAAGGCTGGCGTTATCGGTCTTATCATCAT
>JAGBBM010000084.1 GCA_017938485.1 Lachnospiraceae bacterium | reverse complement strand
TTGGTTACCTGTTCTATGACAGGATACAGTAAGGAACGTCCAGACGTATATCTTCTTGCCTGTGAGAAGATGGGACTTTCTGTGGAGGATACAGTTATCTTCGAGGATTCCTGCTTTGCTATAAACACAGCCCTTAAAGCTGGTTTTACTGTGGTAGGTGTTTATGACAAGGCTGAGGAAGAAAACTGGGATAGGATATGTGATATAACTCATGGGCAGATTGTCTTTTGATAGCATAATATTATAGATTGAATAACAAAAAAAGAAGGAGAAAATCCAACCATATGTGAAGAATGTTTGGATGGTAAGTGGAGATATGGCAGATAAGAAAAAGAAAAAAGAAAGACCGTCAAATTGCGAATCCTGTGCATATTTTATGTATGATGATGAGTACGAATGTTATGTCTGTGATGTAAATCTTGATGAGGATGAAATGTCCAGATTTATGTCTGATACATTTTATAATTGTCCATATTATAAGTATGGCGATGAGTACAGTGTTGTTAGGAAGCAGATGTAAGAGTTAAATAAATATTATCAGGAGATGAAGGTATGAAGAATAATATAGTTTTAATTGGTATGCCAGGGGCAGGGAAAAGTACAGTTGGTGTACTTCTTGCCAAGGCTATGAACTATGAATTTTTAGATACAGATATAACCATTCAAAAGGAAAATGATAAGAAGCTCTTTGAGATTATTAACGAAAAAGGATTGGAGGAGTTTCTTCGAATTGAGAATGATGTCCTTGCTAGGGTTAATACCTCTAACACAGTTGTTGCAACTGGTGGAAGTGCTATATTTGGAAAAGAAGCTATGGAACATCTTAAGTCCATAGGTCATGTTGTTTATATTAGACTTAGCTTGGAAGAGATTATTAGAAGAGTAAGTAATATTAAAACTAGGGGTATTGCTATGAAAAAAGGTAAGACCATGGAAGATGTTTACAGGGAAAGAGTTCCTCTTTATGAAAAGTACGCAGATATTGTTGTGGATGCAGAGAACACA
The DNA here is from genome assembly GCA_017938485.1 of Lachnospiraceae bacterium. Lineage (GTDB taxonomy): Bacteria > Bacillota > Clostridia > Lachnospirales > Lachnospiraceae > Coprococcus_C. The sequence continues at coordinate 1,540 of JAGBBM010000084.1, read as the reverse complement.
ACAATAGAGGAAGCTGTTGAAAAAATCATGAAAGCTTGTGAAAATCTATAATAAATATAAAAAGATTTACAGATACTACTCCAAAAAGGAGTAGTATTTTTTATGGATAGATATATAAGAACAGACCTTGCTCTAGAGCTTAAGGATGATGTAGAAGAAGGTAGTTTAGATGGTATAAAGATATACACAAAGAAAAATCAGGGAACTAATATTGTGGAAACACGCATTGATGTAATGAATGAAAAAGGTGAAAAGACCTTAGGGAAACCTGTGGGAACCTATATTACCTTGGAGAGTACGGCTCTTAGAGGAAGTGACGAAGACATTCATAAGCCACTTTCAGAAACATTGCACAAATATCTAAAAACCATGATAAGAGGGAAGGAAAAGATACTTGTGGTGGGACTTGGAAATAGGGAGGTGACTCCTGATGCTCTTGGACCATATGTGGTGGATAATTTGTATATAACCAGGCATCTTCTAGCAGAAGGAATAGTGAGTAGTGTAAGGGAAATTAGTGCTATAAGTCCTGGCGTTATGGCTCAGACTGGTATTGAAAGTAGCACTATTCTTAAAGCTTTGTGTGAAAAGGTTAAGCCAGATGTAGTTATAGCTGTAGACGCTCTTGCGGCAAGAGAACCCTCAAGACTTAATTCAACAATTCAGATATGTGATACAGGAATTAGCCCGGGAGCAGGTGTGGGGAACAATCGCATTATGTTAAATGAGGAAACCTTGGGAGTTAAGGTTATAGCCATAGGCGTACCTACAGTTATATCCGTTCCTGCCATAGTTTATCAGGCAATAGACAGTATGCTTGAAGCAATACTTGATAAAAATGTAAAGGTGGAGGATTCCCTTTCAGAGGAGGATAAATACAATGTGGCTTGCGAACTGTTAGAACCAGAGCTTGCAGCTATGTTTGTTACACCTAAAAATATAGATGAGGCTGTAAAAAGGGTGAGCTTTACAATTTCGGAGGCAATAAATAAATTCTTTGAATTATAGTTTTTGTTTGGTCATATATTTAATTATGGGAAAGTTTAAAGAATATATATATTATGTTTATTGCCTTATTTTAATATTGACAAGTGTAGTGATTCTGGTAAAAAGTAGGGATTTCTTTCAAATAGTTATGAAGGAGATAAAAAAGGAACTACTTCCTATGTCGGAGAAAATGGAAACAGGAAATGATATGATAAAGGGTATATTGTTTCCTGTGTTTTCATTGAACGAAGAACAGGAGGTGGTTTATTATGTTCAGGATGACCCAGGGGAGGATGAGGTTGAACCGGTACAGGATATAATTACCCAAGAACCAACCACAGAAAACACTACAACAGAGGATAGCGAGGTGGCCATGACTATAGGTACTCCTTATGAAACGGGAATTACCTACGCTATGGATGATTTGATGGATTTTGAATTTTTGGTGTCAAATTGTTACATAGTTACCAGTTCCACCAGCGTAAACCCTGAGGAGCTTGATGCAAATGTTCTTCTTAATATGGATTTGAGTGTGGATACAAGCAGTGATGAT
>JAGBBM010000083.1 GCA_017938485.1 Lachnospiraceae bacterium | reverse complement strand
TATAGAAATGAATTCGGCACATCATATTCAAAAGTATATACCAGATTCTTTGGCAATAGGTGATGATGAATGCAGTAATGCAGTGCTTTATGCAAATGGTAGCAATGGCTTTGGAATATATATGGTTTCATTTGGTGATTTGGACGTAAATGAAATGGTTTATATTGCTGATTCATTGGAAGCATTTTTTGTGAAAGAAAAGGGGATAGACATTTATAATAATGTATGGTAGTGAAGATACCTAGTTTTCAGGATTTTGAGAGGATGAAAACACGCTAACTTTCAGTTCACATCTTAGTTATATATGAAAAATATAAGTGAACAATATCGCTGCGCGATGGACTTGAAATGCCATCGCGCAGTTTTTATGTCAGAAAATTTTTGAAAATCTTCCGTCGAGAACAAAATCCCGGGAATATAGAGAAATTCTCGCCACCACTGCCCAGAAAAATCCTGAGAATTGGTGTCGGGAGTAAAATCCTGGGTATATAAAGAAAAATCTTGCCGCCACTGCCCAGAAAATTCTGAAGAACTGACCTTGGGAGTAAAATCCTGGGTATATAAAGAAAAATCTTGCCGCCACTGCCCAGAAAATTCTGAAGAACTGACCTTGGGAGCAAAATCTCGGGCATATGGGAAAAATCCCACCGCCACTGCCCAGAAAATTCTGAAAAAACTGACCTTGGGAGCAAAATTCCGGGTATATAGTAAACTACCAGCCGCTACTGCCCAACTAGCTAAGAGTCGAGTAGCAAATACGAGAATAAGTGAACATTGGAGGTATTTTTCAGAATAATATATGGCTAAAATTCATAAAAAAAACGCCATTACTAGCTTTTCTAGGTAATATTCACGAAAATAAATTAAATAGTTGTATAATATGCGAAAGTTTGATAAACTAAACAATGGTTTATTCCAACAAAAATAAGCAGATGAATTAATTTCACTCTGTAAATACATAACACCCCATGAACTTCACTAGAATTCATGGACTATTAAGGAGGAAAAATATGAAGAAGATGGCTGACTTTGATAAGGAAAGCTTCAAGAAAGAGGTCATTAACAACGTTAAGAACCTTTTCAGAAAGACAATCGACGAAGCAACTCCACAGCAGGTATTCCAGGCAGTTTCCTATGCGGTTAGAGATGATATTATTGACCGTTGGATTGCAACTCACAAGGAGTACGAAGAGAGAAACTCAAAGACTGTATACTACCTTTCAATGGAATTCCTTATGGGTAGAGCACTTGGTAATAACTTAATCAACCTTACATCATATGAGCAGATTAAGGAAGCACTCGATGAGATGGGCTTTGACCTTAACTTCATTGAGGACCAGGAGCCAGATGCAGCACTTGGTAACGGTGGTCTTGGTAGACTTGCAGCTTGTTTCCTTGATTCACTTGCAACACTTGGCTACCCAGCTTATGGCTGTGGTATCAGATATCGTTATGGTATGTTTGCTCAGGCAATCGAGGATGGATACCAGATTGAGAAGCCAGACAACTGGTTAAAGGATGGCAACCCATTTGAGGTTAGACGTCCAGAGTACGCAGTAGAGGTTAAGTTTGGTGGATATGTTCGTACAGAGTGTAGAGATGGTAAGAACTATTTCGTTCATGAGGACTATCAGTCAATTCGTGCGGTACCATATGACCTTCCAGTTATTGGTTATGGCAACAATGTTGTAAATACACTTAGAATTTGGGATGCAGAGGCTATTCAGGAGTTCAACCTTAATTCATTTGATAAGGGTGATTACCAGAAGGCGGTTGAGCAGCAGAACCTTGCAAGAAACCTTGTAGAAGTTCTTTATCCAAATGATAACCACTATTCAGGTAAGGAGCTTAGACTTAAGCAGCAGTACTTCTTCGTATCAGCTTCTGTACAGAGAGCTATTATGAAGTTTAAGGAGACTAATTCAGATATTAGAGATCTTCCTAACAAGGTTACATTCCAGCTCAACGATACACATCCAACTGTAACAGTTGCAGAGCTTATGAGAATCCTTGTTGATGAGGAGAATCTCGAGTGGGATGAGGCTTGGGATATCACTTGCAGAACTTGTGCTTACACTAACCACACAATTATGGCAGAGGCACTTGAGAAGTGGCCAATCGACCTCTTCCAGAGACTTCTTCCTAGAATTTATCAGATCGTTGATGAGATTAATAGAAGATATGTAAAGCTTATCGAGGACAACTATCCAGGTAACCAGGATAAGGTTAAGAATATGGCTATTCTCTATGACGGACAGGTTAAGATGGCTCACCTTGCAATCGCAGGTAGCTACTCTGTAAATGGTGTTGCTCAGCTTCATACTGAGATTCTTAAGAAGAGAGAGCTTAAGGATTTCTATGAGATGAGACCAGACCAGTTCAACAATAAGACTAACGGTATCACTCAGAGAAGATTCCTTCTTCATGGTAACCCACTCCTTGCAGCTTGGGTAACTAAGAAGATTGGTGATGGCTGGATAACTGACCTTTCTCAGATGGCTAAGCTTAAGAAGCATGTAACTGAGAAGAAGTCACAGAAGGAATTCATGGATATTAAGTACAAGAACAAGGTTCGTCTTGCTGAGTACATTAAGGAGCACAACGGTATCGAGGTTGACCCTAACTCAATCTTCGACGTACAGGTTAAGAGACTTCACGAGTACAAGAGACAGCAGCTTAACATCCTTCACATTATGCACCTTTACAATGAGTTAAAGGCAAATCCAGATATGGATTTCACTCCAACTACATTTATCTTCGGTGCTAAGGCAGCAGCTGGTTATAAGACTGCTAAGCTTACTATCAAGCTTATTAACGCTGTAGCTGACGTAATTAACAACGATGCATCAATCAAGGGTAAGATTAAGGTTGTATTCATCGAGAACTATAGAGTTTCAAATGCAGAGATTATCTTTGCAGCTGCTGATGTATCAGAGCAGATTTCTACAGCTTCAAGAGAGGCTTCAGGAACTGGTAACATGAAGTTCATGTTAAACGGTGCTCCTACACTTGGTACTATGGATGGTGCTAACGTAGAAATCGTTGAAGAAGTTGGTGCAGACAATGCATTTATCTTCGGTCTTTCAGCAGAAGAGGTTATGAAGTATGAGCGTGAGGGTGGTTACTACCCAATGGACGTTTACAACTCAAATCCAAAGGTTAAGAAGGTACTTGATCAGTTAGTTGATGGTACTTACTCAGAGGATAAGGAACTCTTCAGACCACTTTACGATACACTTGTTAAGCAGGATGTTTACTTTACTCTTAAGGATTTCGATTCTTATGCAGAGGCTCAGAAGAGAGTAAACGAAGCTTACAAGGACAAGACAGCTTGGGCTCAGATGGCTATGCTCAACACTGCTTGTGCAGGTAAGTTCTCATCAGACAGAACTATTGAGCAGTACGCACAGGAAATCTGGAAGCTTGAGAAGGTTGAAGTAAAGCTCTAAAATTAAAAATAATTCAAGGGAAAGTGCAAAACACTTTCCCTTTTTTATAATTTTCTATGGTAGGATAACGCAACATACCCCATATATATTTAGGGATTTCTTCGCAACTCTACGGGTTTAAGGGTATCTAAGGCTTAAGCTTTCGATGTTTTATTAAGTGCCACTTTCATAAACTCGCACATATCTTGGATATAACTAAGGTTTTTTGAAGACAATTAGCTTGTACCAAATATCAAGATTTTATAATTTGCGATAAATGTACTGCGAGAGTGATGTTTGAGTTGCACATAGTGCAACGAGTTTCACGAGAGCAGTGCTAATCAAACATCGCAAATTTAAAATCTTAGATATTTGCACAAGCGTAGAGTTGCGAAAAAAACCTTAGTTATATCCAAGATATGTACTCAAACGGTATGTACGTGGCACCCTTCATCGAAAGCTACTAAGCCTAAGATATCCTAGAAACCCTAATTGTCATCAGAAATCCCTAAATATATATGGGGGTATGCTGCGTTATCCTACCATAGAAAAAATATGAAAACGGGAAAGACTGTTTGCACTTTTTAGTGGATTCATATTTTGGTTTTGGGGGACATAGTTATATAAGTAGGGAGGTGGTTTTGTGGGGGAAAAGTTGGTGACAATTATTACTGCAGTGGCAGTAGTGGTGCTTGGGCCATACATTTTGACAAGCATAATAAATGGAAGGCAGGGAAATGTATCAGCTATAAGTAGTATAGATACTGGAAGAGATGTGATAATACAGATAGATGGACAAAATCAGTTGATAGATGTGGAAGAATATATAGTAGGAGTGTTGCCGGGACTTGTGGATTGGCAGTCAGATATGGATATAATAGAAGCACAAGCTGTAGCTGTTAGGGGGAAGATATATTATGCTATGGGGGAAGAAACGGTAATTTGGGCGAGCAATTTAGAGTATACATATTATGCAGGGGATGAACTGACTAAACGATTGGGAAAAGGAAATGTTGAAAAAGCAGTTAAGATATATGAAAAAGCAGTGATAAATACAAAAGGAATAATAGAGTAGCTATGAAAAGAAAATAATTGTATAAAAGGAAAAAAATATGTTCATACTATTGCTAGAAAATGCAAAATAGTAGGAGGCATATTAAATGAATAAGCTTAAAGACTTTTTTAGTGGTAAAGGATTTTATGTTGCTCTATTTTTAGGAGTCTTTGCATTTGCGATACTTATGATTGCAAATGATTATAGGGAGAAAGATGGGAAAAATGCTAAGGAACAGGCAATTGATTTAAATCAGCCTGCAGAAAATGTGGCTGAGATAGAGGATGATGTAACAGAAAAAGAAATAGAAGAAATTGCTTCTAACACTGAGGCAGAGGTGGAGATAACAAACTCAAATAGCGCCGAGGCAGAGGTGGAAGAAGAACAGACAACAACAGAAGAGATAGTAGAAACAGGAAGCGATGGTGCCGAGGCAGATGTAAGTCAGGAGACGGTAACCACGCCGGAGCTTGTATTTGATGAGGAAAGTTCTCTTGTTTGGCCTGTGATAGGAAATGTAATACTTCCATATAGTATGGATACAACAGTATATTTCCAGACATTAGATGTGTATAAATGTAATCCAGGAATTTTGATTGAGGCCAGCGAAGGGACTGTAGTAGCGTCTGTATGTCAAGGTGTTGTAACAGAAATTGCGGAGACAAAAGAGTATGGAACTGTTATGAAGGTGGATTTAGGAAGTGGTTATGAGGCAACCTATGGACAGTTACAAAATGTAACTGTGTCAGAGGGAGAGACTATAGGTGAATCTCAGATAGTTGCCGAAGTTGCTCCTGTGTCAAGTTATTATGCCAAAGAGGGAAATCATTTGTATTTTTCAATGACAAAGGACGGAGTGCCTATGGACCCAATGACACTTATTCAGTAAAAAAATACTAGATTACGCTTTAAAGAGTGTAATCTAGTATTTTTTATGTATTAGTTGTCAACTGATTTAACAAGACAATCTTTGCAAGTTCCAGAAAACATAATACTTACATCCTCCACAACGTGTTCTGAAACTTTTTTTGCATCTTCAACAAGAGAGTCCAATGGTGCTATAGGGATATCTCGGACACAACCACAGGATTTGCACATAAAATGATAATGGGTTGAGGTGCATGCATCGAAATGATCGGTCTTTCCATCTGCAGTAAGTCTAAGAATTCTACCTGAGGCAGCCATCTGGCTAAGATTTCTGTATACTGTACCTAAACTGATATTAGGAATTAGCTCCCTCATATGTTGATAAACCTCATCTGCAGTAGGATGGTTGGTTGTTGATTCTAAATATTTTATAATGGCTTCTCTCTGATGACTGTATTTGGTTGATTTAGTCGTCATAGAATCCCTCCTCATAATTATGATAATGATTACTGTTATTAGTATAAAATATTTGTTTTAATATGTCAATATATATACTACGAAAAATCGGCAAAAGCCTAAAATTTTGTTGACGTAATATTGACATAAATAGTGGTTGTGATAAAATTAAATTATAATATGTAATATGTAACAATTTTTTGGTTTAATTTGGCTACTAGTAGACAATTGTATGATGGGATGAGAAGATGAAATTAAGTAACTCACTACAATTTAATACTGAAAATGGTATGGATATTATTGATTCAATACTTAATGCCGGCAATAATCCAACGATTGTTATCGATAAAGAGACATTTGAGATATTATACCAGAACAAAAAAGCTTTGGAGCTCTTTGGCAACAAGGTTAAGTTTTTGTGCCATGAAGTGTTTAATACTAAGGAAGTTCCATGTATGGACTGTCCTATATTTGGTTTGTCTGAAAATACTGAGACAAAGGTTAGATATAATGATATCCTAGAAAAAACAGTAAGCTGGGAATTTACCAATATAAAATGGCATAATGGTAAGATGGCTATATTGGCAACCTTGGTGGAGACAAAGGATATGTCAGCTAACGTTATGGTGGCAGCTACCAGGGAAGATACATATGACGGTTTAGATAGTCTTACAGATGTGCCTACATACTCTGCATTTTACGATAATGCCAATAAGAGTATATACTCTAATTTGGACAAAAATTATGCTGTGGTTGTGTTTGATATAGACAGATTTAAGACTATAAATGATTTATACGGTATGTCTAAGGGTGATGATGCTCTAAAGCACATTGCTTCAGTTTTGAAGGATGTATTTGGTGATGAGTGCAATTATGGAAGAATGCATTCAGATATGTTTGCCTTTTACATAGACTATAAGAATAAGGGCGAAATTATTCGTCACATAGAGAAAATTCGAAAAAAGATTTATAACAGCGAATTCGAGTTTGTAATCAATACTTCATATGGAATATACCTTGTGGAGGATTTATCTGTTCCGATAAACCTTATGTGTGACAGAGCAATGATTGCCAGTCGTACGGCTAAAGGAAATGTACTCAAGTTTTGTGCCTTTTATGATGAGCAGTATCGTGAGGAGATGCTTAAGGCAAATGAGATAGAAAAGGATATGAATAAAGCCTTGGAGAATGAAGACTTCAAGATGTACCTTCAGCCTAAGTACAAGCTTGCAGACGATAGGCTTTGTGGTGCAGAGGTTCTATGTAGATGGTTACATCCAGATAAAGGTATTATGCCACCTATGGATTTCATTCCTCTTTTCGAAAAAAATGGATTTATATTAAAATTAGATGAATATATGTGGGAGCAGGCATGTATCACTATTAGAAAATGGATGGATGAAGGAAGAACTCCTATTCCTCTTTCTGTGAACATTTCTAGATATCACATTCAGCATAATGATTTGGAAGCGGTGTTCAGGAAGCTTATCGACAAATATCAGATTCCTGTGGAGTTACTTACCTTGGAGATTACAGAGTCTTTGTTCCTTGATAAGCCGGAAGAACTCAATAGAGAGTTGGTTAAGCTTCAGAAGATGGGATTTAAGCTTGAGGTAGATGACTTTGGAGCGGGATTTTCCTCTCTTAACCTTATAAGAAATGTAACGGTTGATACTATTAAGATTGATAAGGACTTCCTTGATAGCGAGATGGCGTCTGAAAAGGGAAAGATAGTTATTAACCATACTATTGATATGGCAAAAGATTTGCGACTTCAGGTAATTGCCGAGGGTGTAGAGACTCAAGAACACGTGGATTTCCTTAAAAAATCTAGATGTGACATAGCTCAGGGATACTATTTTGCAAAGCCAATGCCTTTAGCAGAATTCAACAAATTATCTTTTTAATTTTTATAAAAAAAGCTAGAAAAAATGTACATCAATTCCTTGACATATATAAAAGGCTGTTGTATATTGGACAATATAAAATACTAAAAGGAGATATTAATTATGTTAGAGAAATTAAAAGAAATTATTGCTGAGCAGTTAAGCGTTGATGCTGACGAAATCGAATTAACTACATCTTTCAAGGATGACCTTGGTGCAGATTCACTTGACCTTTATGAGTTAGTTATGGCTCTTGAGGAAGAGTACAACTGTGAGATTCCTTCAGATGATTTAACAGCTATTGCTACTGTTGAGGATGTTATTAAGTTCCTCAAGGAGCAGGGTGTAGAGGAGTAATCCCTCCTACATATAGCCATATATAAAAGAAGCCCCTATAGGGGCTTCTTTTTTTCTTCTTATAATACGATTTATGGGAATATATAAGTATTATGTTAGCATATATATTTTATTATTCCTGAAGACAATTAGGGATTTTAGTGTATCTTGGGCTTAACAGCTTTCGATGAAGCGTGCCACGGACATACTGTCTGAGTACGTCTCCTGAATATAACTAAGGTTTTTTTCGCAACTCTACGCTTGTGCAAATATCTAAGATTTTAAATTTGCGATGTTTGATTAGCACTGCTATCGTGAAACTCGTTGCACCATGTGCAACTCAAACATCACTCTCGCAGTGCATTCATCGCAAATTATAAAATCTTGATATTTGGAACAAGCTAATTGTCTTCAAAAAACCTTAGTTATATTCAGGAGACGTGCGAGTTTATGGGAGTGGCACGTAATAAAACATCGAAAGCTTAAGCCTTAGATACACTTAATCTCGTAGAGTTGCGAAGGAATAATAAAATATATATGTGAACATAATAAGTTAATATTTAATTTCATAAATCGTATTATAAGAAGAAAAAAGGCGACCCTAGGGGTCGCCTTTTAGGTAGGGAGTAAGGGGATTAGCCCATTACTACCTCAACTGTATGAGTTGCACCATCTCCGAATGCTGGGATAACATTTCCATCAACAGCCTTGCCGTCAACAGTCATGCTCTTAACACCCTTGCAAACGTGATCTGGGTTAGAAACCTTAATGTCGTAAGTTGCACCACGGAACTGACGTGAAGCAGTGAGTCCGTCCCAAGCTGATGGGATTGAAGGATCAATCTTAAGACCATCGAAGTCAGGCTGTACACCTAAGATGTACTGAGAAATTGCTACCATATTCCATGCAGCAGTACCTGTAAGCCATGAGTTCTTACCCTGTCCAAAGTTCTTACCTGTCTGTCCTACATCAGAACCTGCATCCTTACCACCGATCATCTGTCCGTATACATATGGCTCAGTTTTGTGAAGCTCTGAATGCTCCTCAGTGAAAGCAGGTGCTATCTCTGAATAGTACTTAAATGCCTGATCACCTTCACCAGCATAAGCAGCTGCACAGATAATCCATGCATTGTTGTGAGTGAAGATACCTGCATTCTCCTTGTATCCACCTGGGTAAGTTGAGATCTCACCATACTGGATGTAGTACTTAGTGAATGCTGGGTTATTAAGTACAAGACCGTGCTCTGTGTTAAGACGCTCGTCGATAGAAGCAAGAGTCTTCTTAGTAACTTCTGGATCAAGGTCTGACATAATTGCAAAGCCCTGTGGCTCGATGAAGATCTGACCTTCCTCGCACTCCTTAGACCCCATCTTCTCGCCGTATGCATCGTATGCACGGAGGAACCAATCTCCATCCCATGCTGATTCCATCATATTAGCCTTCATCTTATCAATCTCAGCCTGAGCTGCAGCAGCCTCATCATCCTTGCCAAGGTGCTTAAGAATAGCTACGTAGTTAGGTCCTGCATATGTAAAGAGTGCAGCAACGAATACTGATTCAGCAACCTTTGAGTAACCACCTTCTGCAGCAAACTTAGGGTTAGTGTAAGTCTGGAAGCTCTCACCTGGAGTATCTGAGAAACATGAAAGGTTGATACAATCGTTCCAGTCAGCTCTCATAGCAAGTGGAAGACCGTGAGGACCTAAGTTGTTAACAATCTTGTAGAATGATACCTTAAGGTGATCAAGCATTGGCTGAGCCTTGCTCATATCATTATCATAAGGAACCATCTCATCTAAGAGACCCCAATCACCAGTCTCCTTGATGTATGCAGCTACTGAGAGGATGAGCCATAATGGATCATCTGAGAAGTCACCACCGATATCGGCGTTACCCTTCTTAGTAAGTGGCTGATACTGATGGTAGCATCCACCATCTGGGAACTGTGTTGAAGCAATGTCAATAATTCTTTCTCTAGCACGATCAGGAATCTGATGAACGAAACCAAGAACATCCTGGTTAGAATCACGGAATCCCATTCCACGACCGATACCTGACTCGAAATATGAAGCAGAACGTGAAAGGTTAAATGTAACCATACACTGATACTGATTCCAAATATTTACCATACGGTTAACCTTGTCATCTGGAGTCTCAACATTTAAGATACCGAGAAGCTTGTCCCAAGTAGCCTTAAGCTCTGCAAGACCTGCAGCAACCTTCTCAGGAGTGTTGTACTTATCCATCATAGCAAGTGCCTTTGTCTTGTTGATAGTCTTACCATCTGCCTCAAACTTCTCCTCAACTGGCATCTCAACATAACCAAGGATGAAGATAAGAGTCTTAGTCTCGCCAGGAGCAAGAGTAATCTTCTTGTAGTGTGAAGCGATTGGTGCCCAACCATCTGCAAATGAGTTAGTAGCCTGACCTGCCTCTACAGCCTCTGGGTTGTGGAAACCATTGTAAAGACCGATGAAAGCATCTCTGTCTGTATCATAACCATCAATAGTATCATTAACAGTATAGAATGCGAAATGATCACGTCTATCTCTGTACTCTGTCTTGTGGTAGATAGTTGAATCCTTAACCTCTACACGACCTGTAGAAAAGTTTCTCTGGAAGTTTGTGCAGTCATCCTGTGCATCCCAGAGACACCACTCAGCAAATGAGAATAAGCTGAAAGTCTTCTCAGCAGAACCTGTATTAGTAAGTACTACCTGCTGAACCTCACCTGCGTAGTTCTGTGGTACGAAGAAAGTAACCTCAGCCTTAAGGTCATTCTTTGAACCAGTGATGATTGTATAACCCATACCATGACGACACTCATATGAGTCAAGAGTTGTCTTAACTGGTGACCAACCTGGGTTCCAGATTGTACCATTATCGTTGATATAGAAATAACGACCACCCATATCGATAGGAACATTGTTATAACGATAACGAGTGATTCTTCTAAGACGAGCATCCTTGTAGAAGGAGTATCCACCTGCTGTATTAGAAATTAAAGAAAAGAAATCCTGTGTTCCAAGGTAGTTAATCCAAGGATAAGGAGTCTTAGGTGATGTGATGACATATTCTTTGTTAG
>JAGBBM010000082.1 GCA_017938485.1 Lachnospiraceae bacterium | reverse complement strand
TGTTGTTTATTTATTTTCGTTTTGTCCATTTCTTAAGGACAAATAATAATATATCATCTTGATTTTATTACGTCAACACTTTTTCTAAAAAAAGTTTTAAGATCCAAGACTTCATTATAAACTCTAGCTTATAATTTGTGTCCCTTACTTACTGTTTGTGTTTCCATTCTTGGAATAAGGATTTTTTTAAAATCCTCTGAAAATCTCTTAAAGAATTTTCAGGGTTAACATGTTATTAATTTGTCAAAGGTTCATTTTAGAGTCAAAAAAATAAATCCTCTCGGTATTCACTTTTTCGTTTCTCTCTGTCGTTTACCGCGACAGCTATTAAAATATACCACAGGGATATGACAAAGTCAACACCTTTTTTCGAGAAATTTTTACTTTTTTTAAAAAACTTTTTCTTCCTCCATTTTGTTATAAAATTATGTATACCAATAATAATTTTCCTATTGAAATTATGTCTTCAAAATACAAAAATAATACAGATATACCAAGTTGATAAAATAATCTTTCCTCAGTATATCTGCATTATATTGCACCTTATATCTGCCCTAATGCTTCCATAAGAGTAGATACGCAAACTATCTTTATATCCAGTTCATTCATGGCCTTGTCATAATTGGATTTAGGTATAATGCAAGTTTTAAATCCCATCTTATCTGCCTCTTTCACTCTCTGCAGGATATTGGATACTCCTCTTATCTCTCCAGCAAGACCAATCTCGCCTATAATCATGATATCGTCACCAACCGGTTTATTTTTAAACCCTGAAGCAATGGCACAAGCAACACCTAAATCTATAGCTGGGTCATTTATCCTCATGCCGCCCGCAACACTTACGTAAGCGTCATACCCCCATAAATTAAGTCCTGCTCGTTTTTCTAAAACAGCCATAATAAGATTAACCCTATTATAATCCACACCTACAGATGTCCTTCTTGGCATATTAAAATTAGTTTGGCATACCAAGGTCTGAATCTCTACTAATATTGGTCTTGTTCCTTCTAATGAAGAAACAACAACCGAACCAGGCACTCCTATAGGTCTGCCATTAAGCATTACCTGAGATGGATTGTCAACTTCCACAAGGCCTTTATCAGTCATAGTAAACACACCAATTTCATTGGTGGAGCCAAATCGATTTTTCACGCCTCTTAATATCCTAAAACCATTATTGCTATCTCCCTCAAAGTATAAAACGGAATCTACCATATGTTCAAGGGTTCGAGGGCCTGCTACAGTACCTTCCTTGGTAACGTGTCCTACTATAAATATGGCAACGTCACAGGTTTTAGCTAATTGCATAAGTCTGGCTGTAACTTCCCTTACCTGGGTTACCGTGCCCGGTGCAGAGCTTATCTCATCAACAAGAACAGTCTGAATAGAATCAATAACCACTACATCAGATTTGCTTTTTTGTATAGCCGCTGATATGTTATCCATATCATTGTCGCAGAGCAACATCATATCTTTACTGAAATCTCCTAATCTCTCAGCTCGCATTTTAATCTGAGATGGAGACTCCTCCCCTGATACATACAATACCGAATCGCCCTTTGCCACAAGATTACGACACATCTGAAGCAATATAGTAGATTTACCAATTCCAGGGTCGCCACCCACAAGAACCAATGAGCCCTTTACAATTCCGCCACCTAATACTCTATCTAATTCACTTATATTGGTTTTTATACGACTCTCATCTGCAGTAGTTACATCTAAAATACTAGTAGGCGCAACAACCATCTTCTTATTAGAAGAGTGTTTTTGTGCGCCTACCGTTATCCTCTCTTCGACAAATGTGTTCCAAGAGTGACATCCTGGACACTGTCCTAACCACTTAACAGATTCGTAGCCACATTCTTTACAGTAAAATACCTGTTTTTCCTTAGCCACAATAATCTCCTTATATATCTGGTTATATCTTCTCTATACGAACATCAGACACCTTATCTCCAAGTTCAACACTTATGTTAAGCTTACCACCTAAGTTTGTCTTCATCTTGCCAACATATACACCATCCACATGTATCTTATACTCTTTTTCTGCCTCAAGCTCAAGAGTAACCTGTGAATCTGCGATTCCTTCTGCAACAAATTCTACTTCCTTATCTGTAGCTCTAAAATTATGTACGGTTGTTCCTGGTACTGATTCATATACAAACATACCATTCTTCTCTAGTTTAGTTATCTCTTTAAAGGTTTTAATCTTGTATATATCTCCATTATACTTAAAACCATCCTTCTTAGTCTTACCACTAAGCTCATAGTTACCAAAACTTAATGCCCCTGTTTCCTCCTCGCGGATTAACTCCTCAATAACTGCCATTACCTTGTCCTCCATGTGTATTTATAGTAAACAAATAAATGTAAAATAATCTGCTTTTATTATACTATATGTCATACTTTTTTTCTACAAGTATTTATAAAATTCCACAAAGTTTTATAAAACGAAAAGACCGTGAATAGACACGGCCTTTTTGTAATAACTATTTTGTTGTAAACTCTACCTGACCATCTTTTACAGATATGCTTACCTTACCGCCAGTTGTTACTTTTCCTGACAAGATATACTCTGCAAGCTTATCTTCGATTTCATTTTGTATAGTTCTCTTCAATGGACGAGCACCATACTTTTTATCGTAGCCCTTATCAAATATATAATTCTTAAGAGTTTCCCCATAGTTAATTGTAATATCCATCTGCTTCTTCACTCTCGTCTTAAGCTCTCGAAGCATAATAGCACTGATTCCCTTAATGTCATCCTTAGTCAAAGCTCTAAATACTATTATATCATCAATACGATTGATAAACTCAGGCTTAAACATACGTTTAACCTCTTCCATAACATTGTTTTTCATTGTGTCATGATCTTTATCCTCATCTCTCGCACCAGAAAACCCTAATAACTTAGGGTCAATAATTTTCTGTGCTCCCGCATTACTAGTCATAATAATAATGGTATTTTTGAAATCCACCTTACGACCCTGAGAGTCTGTAATATGTCCATCATCCAAAACCTGAAGCAATATATTGAACACATCTGGATGAGCTTTTTCAATCTCATCAAAAAGCACTACAGAATACGGATTCTTACGAACTCTCTCAGAAAGCTGGCCACCTTCATCAAAGCCCACATATCCCGGAGGAGAACCTATCATCTTTGAAACACTGTGCTTTTCCATATATTCAGACATATCTACTCTGATAAGTGAATTTTCATTGCCAAACATAGCCTCGGCAAGAGCCTTAGACAACTCAGTTTTACCAACACCTGTTGGGCCTAAGAAAAGGAATGAACCGATTGGACGTTTAGGATCCTTCAATCCTACTCTACCACGTCTAATTGCCTTAGCAACTGCCTGTACAGCTTCATTTTGACCAACAACCCTCTTGTGTAAAGTATCTTCAAGCTTAAGAAGTCTGATTGATTCCGCTTCGCTTATCTTACTAACAGGAACCTTAGTCCACACAGAAACCACTTGAGCCACATCTTCATCATTAATAGATAAACTTATGTTGTCTTTTTCCTTTATCTTCTGCTTAGCCTTCTCTATTTTTCTAACAATTTTGGCAATGTCTTTTTTTATAACAGAAGCAGTTTCAATATCTCCCTTAACTAAAGCCTCTTCTAAATCCGCATTAAGCAAATCATACTCTTCCTCTGCATGTATAATAGTTTTATCCTTAGAGAAGAGTCCAAGCTTCTTTCTAGACGCTGCCTCATCTATTAAATCAATCGCCTTATCTGGTAAAAATCTATCATTGATGTATCTAATAGAATAATCCACTGCAGCAACAAGGGCAGAGTCCTCAATATCAACTCCATGATGATTTTCATATTTAAATTTTAAGCCTTTTAAAATATCAAGTGTTTCTTCCTTTGTTGGCTCTTCTACATACACTGGCTGAAAACGTCTTTCTAAGGCTGCATCCTTTTCGATATATTTTCTATACTCTGTTCTTGTAGTAGCACCAATAAGCTGAATTTCTCCTCTTGATAGGGCTGGTTTTAAGATGTTAGATGCGTCTATAGCGCCTTCTGCACCACCTGCTCCTATAATAGTATGAAGCTCATCAACAAAAAGAATTATGTTGCCAGCAGCCTTTACTTCTGCAATAACCCTTTTAATTCTCTCCTCGAATTCACCTCTATATTTTGAACCAGCAACCATACCTGACAAATCCAGATTTAAAATTCGTTTATCAGCAAGCAACTCTGGTACATTTCCAGATGCAATAAGCTGTGCTAAGCCTTCCACAACAGCTGTTTTTCCTACACCTGGTTCACCTACCATACAAGGATTATTCTTCATACGTCTACAGAGAATCTGCATAAGACGTTCTATCTCTTCCTGTCTTCCCACAACTGGGTCTAGGCTATCATTTGCAGCAGCCAAAGTCATATCCTTACTGTACTGTTCCAATGTCTGAATTGGTGATTTCTTCTTTGATGCAGGTGCCTTAAGTATAGAAAATTCCTTTTTAGCAGCCATTCCATCAACACCGCAAGACACCATAATATCAACATACATTTTCTGTATATTAAGAGACATAGTGTTTAGTAGCTTTACAGCCACTGTATCTGTAGACTTCAATATAGCAGATAATATATGCTCTGTTCCGACTTTTTCACTCTTCAGCTTATTTGCTTCCACCTCACTGGCCTCAAAAATCTGAACAAGCTTTGTAGAATATGCATCAGGTACCTTTATTTTTTTTCTTGTAACATCTTGACTGGCGGCAAGATACTTTCTCACTGTATCTTGATTTGCCCCATTTTCAATTAGAACTTTATTGGCAGAACCAACTGGACAAGTAATAAGTGCATAAAGAAGATGCTCTGTTCCAATAAAACTATGTTTCATGGTGACAGCAGTTTCAATCATTACATCTATCACTTCCTGGGCCTGGGCTGTAAAACTCAATTTCATAATTTACCTCCATTTTGAATATCACCAAATTCTTTATACATATCTGAAATAATCTGGTGCATCTCAGCAAGGCTGATATCTTTGCAGATAGCCTCAGCAACCATCATACGCATACCAACATTCATTGTTGCAAGGTTTTGCGGTTTTGTATCCACCGATACACAAACCACAGCTCCTTTTCTTCTGTCCAAAGTCAAATATCCATCATTTTTTAGCAATGCGTAAGCCTTGTTGACCGTGTGCATATTTACACCTAGCTCATCTGCCAACTGGCGTACAGAGGGCAAAGATTCCCCAGCTTTTATCTTATCCTGGGCAATACCAATAACTATTTGATTTCTAAGCTGCATATATATGGCTTCACTGCTATTAAAATCAATTTTTATTATCATCCTATCCCTCTTTCCAAAAATCTATGCTCACCAAGAGCTTATAAGTAATTACTGCTCATCTATAGCTTTACCAATATCATTACGCATATACTTGTTAGCAAAATCAATCCACTTAGTAGCTTCGTATGCATTGGCTCTTGCTTCAACTAAAGTTGCTCCCTTAGCTGTTACACCAAGAACACGTCCACCATTAGTAACAATACCTTCATCTGTAAGCTTTGTACCAGCGTGGAATACATAGTAATCTTCCTTGTCCTTGAAGTTTTCCAAACCACTTATAACAAATCCCTTGTCATAATGCTCAGGATAACCATCTGAAGCAAGAATTACACATACTGCTGCCTTATCCTCAAACTCAAGCTCTATCTCATCGAGCTTGCCATCGATACAAGCTTCTAATACATCAATAATATCATTCTTCATACGAGGAAGAACTACCTGAGCTTCAGGGTCACCAAATCTTGCATTGTACTCAAGAACCTTTGGGCCATCCTCTGTGAGCATAAGACCACAGAAAAGTATACCCACAAAGTCTCTACCCTCAGCCTTCATAGCATCCATAGTAGCCTGGTAGATATTTTCCTTACAAAACTTATCTACTTCCTCAGTGTAGAATGGGCTTGGTGAAAATGTTCCCATACCACCAGTGTTAAGTCCCTGGTCACCATCCTTTGCACGCTTATGATCCTGAGCTGAAGCCATAGGTTTAATGTGTGTTCCGTCACAATAACAAAGAACAGATACCTCTCTACCTGTCATAAACTCTTCGATAACAATTCTATCTCCTGCTGAGCCAAACTGCTTATCAAGCATAAGAGTCTTAACACCCTCCTTTGCCTCCTCAAGAGTATTGCAGATAAGAACACCCTTTCCAAGAGCAAGACCATCTGCCTTAAGCACTATAGGCATCTTGGCTGTCTCAAGATAAGCGATAGCTGCATCAGCATTGTCGAATGTCTCATATGCAGCTGAAGGGATATTATACTTTTTCATAAGGTCCTTAGAGAATGCCTTTGAACCCTCAATAATAGCTGCGTTTTTAAGTGGGCCAAAAGCTCTAAGTCCAGCCTCCTTAAATGCGTCAGCAACACCGGCAACAAGAGGGTCATCCGGTGCAATAATAGTTAAATCTATCTCATTATCCTTTGCAAACTTAACAAGTGATGTGGCATCCATAACTGATATGTCTACACACTCAGCAATCTCACCTATACCTGCATTACCAGGTGCAGCATATATCTTTGATACTCGTTTACTCTGGCTACACTTTACTGCTATGGCATGCTCTCTTCCGCCACCACCAACTATAAGTACTTTCATATTATTTCCTCCTAAAATATATTATGAATATTGCAAGGGCTATCACAACATAATCCTCATATCGCGACAGCCCATTTAGTTTTAATTATAAAAGTTATTTTTCATTTGCTATCATGTTAATGGCAGCTGGTAAAATCTTCCACTCTGCCTCTTCCATAACTCTTTGCTGAAGCATCTTAGGAGTATCTCCCTCTTTTACCTCAACAGCCTTCTGCATAATAATAGGTCCTGTATCTGTACCCTTATCTACATAATGAACTGTTGCGCCAGTAAGCTTGACACCTCTCTCAAGAGCAGCCTCATGAACCTTAAGTCCATAATAACCTGTACCACAAAATGATGGTATAAGAGATGGATGAATGTTTATAATCTTATTCTCATAAGCCTCTATCATCTCTTCAGGTATAACCACAAGGAATCCTGCCAACACAATAAGGTCTGGATTAAAGCTATTAACCTTATCAAGAAGTCCCTTGTTGAAGTCTGCCCTGCTAGGATAATCCTTAGGCGAAACTACAACTCCTTCTATGCCAGCCTTTGCGGCTCTTTCAAGAGCAAAGACATCGTAATTATTGCTTATAACTCCAACAATCTCAGTATTAGTAACATCACCGTTTGCCACAGCATCTATAATAGCCTGAAGATTGGTACCACCACCAGATACCATTACAAGGACTCTTAGCATAATTCTACTCCCTTATCTCCTGCCTTAATCTCACCAACTACAAATGCATCCTCGCCAGCAGCCTTTACTGCTGCAATAGTCTTATCCACATCAGCAGGGTCGATAGCAAGCATCATACCAATACCCATATTGTATGTATTGTACATCATCTGCTCCTCAATGTTACCAGTCTTAGCCATAAGCTTAAAGATAGCTGGCACCTCATAAGAATCCTTCTTCACAGATGCGAGAACTCCATCAGGAAGCATACGTGGAATATTCTCATAGAAGCCACCACCTGTAATATGGCTACATCCCTTAATTGTAACTCCAGCTTCCTTAACATTTCTAAGAGCCTTAACATAAATCTTAGTCGGAGCAAGAAGAGCCTCTCCAAGTGTTTTTCCTAGTTCATCATAGTATGTATTAAGTGACTCTGCAGTCATATCAAACACCTTACGTACAAGTGAAAAACCGTTACTGTGAACACCACTTGATGCAATACCGACAAGCACATCACCAGGCTTAATATCCTTACCAGTAATAAGGTCCTTCTCATCAACAATACCTACTGCAAAACCAGCAAGATCGTATTCATCCTCAGGATAGAAACCAGGCATCTCCGCAGTTTCTCCACCAATAAGTGCCGCATCACTCTGGGCACAACCATCTGCAACACCACTTACAATTGTAGCAATCTTCTCTGGGAAGTTCTTGCCACATGCTATATAATCAAGGAAAAATAAAGGCTCGCCACCAGCACATGCTATATCATTTACGCACATAGCAACACAGTCAATACCGATAGTATCATGCTTATCCATAATGAATGCGAGTTTAAGCTTAGTACCTACTCCATCAGTACCTGATACAAGTGTTGGTTTCTCCATTCCTTTAAACTTTTCAAGGGAAAATGCACCTGAAAAACCACCTATGTTGGTAAGCACTTCTTCTCTCATAGTCTTTTTTATGTGCTCCTTCATAAGCTCCACTGATTTGTATCCAGCTTCAATATCAACGCCAGCGTTTTTGTAATCCATTATTAGCTCCTCCTACTTGTGTAATAATAAAAAATAATTCTCAATTATTATAGTTTAAATAGAACAGTTTGTAAACCTACAAATTAGAATTAATATAACTAATTTTTATTGACAAAAAAGGCGTTTTTTCGTCATAAATTCCTCCTTCCCTTTATTGATATTAAATCGCCTTTGTGTTAAAATATACTTTAAGTTATTTATAATACTTTTGTATTGATATGGGGGTATCAACATTGAAGAAAGCAAAGAAACGATTAAACATTGGTTTTTTTACCTGTCATCTTGACAACGACTACGCATACGAAGTATGTAAAGGCGTAGATTATGCTGCCAAAGAATTGGACGTTAATTTGGTTGTTTTTCCAGGTATGTATATGAATGCATCCTATAACGACCCAAAAAATGCACGTTTTGATTACCAGTATAATTCAATTTTTTACTATGCCTCAAAACACACTTTGGATGCTCTTATTGTGTCTATAGGTTCCATAGGAAGTTTCCTATCTGAAAACGACATGATTGCATTTCTCAAGAATTTTGACATTCCAATTATCACAATTGAAATAGAAATCCCTGGTTATCCTTGTCTTTACACTGAAGGCAGAACAGGTATGCGCCAGGCCGTAGAACATCTCATAAAGGAACACGGAAAAACCAAAATCGGTATGGTTAGTGGTCGTAAAGAAAATGCAGATGCAAGAGAACGTCTTGAAACCTACAAGGAAGTACTTACTGAAAACAACATTCCTATCGATGAAAATAAAATTGTCTATGGTGATTTCTCCGAATTCACAGAGGCTATTGTAACAGATTTGTTAGACAGAAATCCTGATCTTGAGGCTATAGTATTTGCCAACGACCAGATGGCTATTGGTGGTTATGCTGCAATAAAGGCAAAAGGGCTTGAGATAGGCAAGGATATTTTAGTTACCGGTTATGATGATTCACCTGCCTCCATTGTACTTGAGCCTATGCTCACTACCGTACATAACAAGATTATGGATATGGGTTACCAATCAGTGTTTAAGGCAATCAACCTCGTTAACTACGGCAAAGCTGAAACTAGTATCCTTAATTCCAGCTTGATAGTAAGAAGTTCTTGTGGATGTGGTGATTATGCACTTACACACATTGTAAACAAAGGTATAAATCTTGCTAAAACAGATAACTGCGATGCTCTTATGGTAGCCATAGATGATTACCTATTTAGCAACTATAGTAGCAACTTCTACTACACAGAACTTGTATCTAAGTTTAACACTATGATGAAGTTCATATTAGAGCCTATAGTTATCACAGGAGACTTGAACTTTGACAGAGAAAAAATTCTCGACTACATGAATGAGCTCCTCAATACCCCACTTATCGTTAACTATTTCAGTGCAGATAAGTTAACTCACTCAATCAGAGAATTAAATAAACTTTTGGTTTTCCTTGCAGACGATACCAACACAAAAAGTGCTATAGCAATTCTCTTCAACGTTATACTTACAGCACTTATGTTCCACACATCTAATACTTTGTACAACAGAACCAGACAACACAAATCAAGCGTTTGGTCTTCTATGTATATAACAAGAGATACCTTAGCATACAGTGATGATGAAGAGTCCTGCTTTAACCTAATAATGGAAAAATTGGTTTCATCACACTTTGAAAGCTCATATATCTACCTGTACGAAGACCCTGTTATGCTCATGCCAAATGGTTCATGGAAGATTCCTAACAGTCTTCACCTTTTAGCTTGCAACGACAAAGGAAAAACAACTTATCTATCAGGAGATAACAGACTTATATCTTCTAACGATGTATTTTTCAACAACTACACATCCTATGACAGAAGACGTACATTAGTCATTACTCCACTGTTTACAAATAACATCCAGTACGGATTATTTGTTGGAGAGATAGATATAGAATATTTTGGAAATATATACTCAACAAGCTTACAGCTTGCTATGTCACTTAACTTCATTTCTCTTATGAAGCAACAGTTGTCCACTCAGAAGAAGCTTGCTGTATCTGCATCAGAGTTAAACGAAAAGAATAAGCTTTTGAACAAACTTTCCATAACAGATGCTTTAACAGGCATAAACAACCGACGCGGATTTATGGATAGTGTACGTTCTCAGGTTAACTCAAAGTACAACGAGGGACGTCATGCTATGTTTGTATTTGCAGATATGGATAACCTTAAGCAGGTAAATGATATATTTGGACATAAAAATGGAGACTTTGCCATAAAGAGTATTTCAGAGATTCTTGTTAATAGTTTCACTGATGATGATATTATTGGACGTATTGGTGGTGACGAGTTTGTGGCCTTTGCATTCTTGGATGACACTCAAAAGCCTACCGCTATACGAAATACTATAACTAAACTTTCACAGGAATTAAATGATACTTGTGACAAACCATATTATATCGACATAAGTTTAGGTGTATCAACATTTACATGTTCTCCTACTCTGAACATAGAAGAAGTGCTCCACCATGCAGATGAAGCACTTTATGAAAACAAAAAGAATAAACGAACTAGTGTCGTGAAACCTTAAGCGAAGGTTCCTTCGTATATAGCCATAGTAATATCGGCTTTATTCATGGTGTAGATGTGAATTCCATCTACACCATTTTTCTTTAGGTCATTAATCTGGTTGATGGCATACTCTATACCAGCTTTCTTCATATCATCTGGATTTTCTCCATACTTAGCAATGATAGAGCTAAGTTCATTTGGTACAGAAGAACCGGAAAGCTTAACACTTGTTCCAAGCTGATTCGCTGCAGTTATAGGCATAATACCTGCATGAACAGGAACATTGATACCTGCTTTTCTAATTTTTTCCATAAAATCATAGAACACATCATTAGAAAAGAACATTTGAGTCATAAGAGAATCCATACCCATATCTACCTTGCTCTTTAGATATTTAATATCTTCCTCTTGATTCTTTGATTCAGGATGAACCTCAGGATAACAGGCTCCTGCAATAAACATTTCTCCCTGCTTTCTAATCTCTGGTATAAGGTCAGATGCATATCTATATGTACGATTATTAAAT
Organism: Lachnospiraceae bacterium; assembly: GCA_017938485.1. Classification (GTDB taxonomy): domain Bacteria; phylum Bacillota; class Clostridia; order Lachnospirales; family Lachnospiraceae; genus Coprococcus_C. Next base: position 28,326 of record JAGBBM010000082.1, on the reverse strand, counting down.
TCCTCTTCAGTCATAGTTTTAGGTCTATCTCCACGAAGAGCTAAAACATTTTGAATACCTTTTTTCTTTAACTCAAACAAAAGACTTTTAAGCATATCCTCAGTCATACCTACTGCAGTCATATGAGCCAAAGCCTCTACTTCACAAATATTCTGGATGTAAGCTGCAATAGTAGCCGTCTTTTTACTATTGCTTCCACCTGCACCATAGGTAACACTTATAAAGTCTGGTTTCAATAATTTCAAAGAATCTAATGTCTTATAAATCTCATAAATGTCGTCGTTTCTTTTAGGAGGAAAGACCTCACAAGAAAATACTGTTTTATTGTTATACTTTTCATTTATCATATCGTTTACCTCAATTATTCTGCCTCCACGAGGGATAAAAATCTATTGTACAATTCCGGCTCAACCTTCTTTAAACTAACCGGTTTAAAATCTGCATTTAAAAAACAATGAGAAGACTTTGCAATATGTTTTACTCTTGTCATGGTCTCGTCATATATCATATATGATATAAAAAACTTTACAGGCGTAACCTTATCGATACGAGGAACTATCTTTACAGTCTCACCAAATTTTATACTTTCTTTAAATTCACTGTATAAATCGAGAACTGGTATAACATACCCCTTTTCTTCAAACATCTCTAGAGGCATCTCATAATATCTCAGCATATCTACACGACATTCCTCTAAAAATCTTGCATAATTTGAGTGATGTACCACACTCATCTTATCTGTCTCGTAATAATTTATACTTCTCTCATAAAACTTATATTTTTCCATTATATTTCCTCCGATGGAGCATCAGCAATCTTTATACCTGGAAGCTGGGAATCTTCTTCCTGTACTGTGGCATCTTCAATTACTCTTTTTACACCAGTGGTATCATCATAGGTAGCTATAGTCTTAGCTTCTTTTTCTGGTTCTAAGCCTCTAGCCTTAAGTCTCTCATTATAGAGTTCATAAGAAAGTAGCTGACCAAGTTCTAATATCTGAGAATATCTTTCTTCTCTGCTAAGCTCTTTTAAGCTAGTCATAAGTTCTGCCTTGTTGTCTGATATTATCTTGGACTTTTCCTCTAACAATGCAATCATTCTGCTGTACTGATTAGTAATCATATCGTAAGCCTGAGCCACCACATCATTTACCTCAGTCAACATCTCATCTGTGTAAATTAAAGATGCTGCATATATGTCTGTGGCAGTTCTAACAGCTTCTCTTTCCTCTTCAGCCAAAGCTCCTGCTCTAAAAGCCGAGCCACCTGTACTAATACGTTTTGTAACTCGAATTCTACTTGCTGTCTGCTCTGCTTCATATATGATATCCGCTGCTTCTTTTCTTGCCTCACTGATGATTCTGCCTCTTCTGTCGTTAAACTCTCTATATATCTTCAATTCACCATTGACAATGCTGTTAAGCTCTCTAAGCATAAGAACGGCTTCTTCCTTATTAATAGCTACCTTGCCGGCAGATAAAGGCATACTCTGGCCATTTTCAATCATATCCACCAATCTATCAATTATCTGTTCGCTTCTACCCTTTTCCATACCTGTATCTCCATATCAATAAAAATCTTAAGTTAAAATACTTTATCAATTTACTATAATACATTCTTTTTTGCACAAATTCAAGTGAAAATGAAAGATGGCTGTTATATACGTATGCTACAGATATTACACATTGTCAAACACGCTCTCGCTCGGTTGCTCATGTAGCGGTACTAAGTTCTGATTAACAAATACATCATTACACATAAATGTGTATGCTGTATTTGTTAATCATCACTAAGTGCCGACATTCGCAAACGGTTTTCAATGTATAATATCTGTATCATACTTACACAACAGCCATCATAATATATTCTTTCTTATAGATAGGTTACGAGTTCTTCTACTTCTTTACGTGGTGTAGGTTCTGGGGCAAATTTAGGTTTGCCTATAGTGATAATAGCAGTAACAGTCTGACCTTCTGGAAGGTTCACAAGCTCCGCAACCTTTGCATCATCAAACACTCCCATAATGCAACTTCCAATTCCCTTTTCATGAGCTGCAAGGCAGAAAGTCTGAGCAGCAATACCTGCGTCAAACATCTCCCAACCAGTACCCTTGCTTGTAGAAAAGCTACCATCTCTTTCATATCCACATCGACCATTTATCTGATTCACAAGAACAACTGTGTTACACTTGCTCATAGTCTTTATGTTATGCTCAAAATCTAACATACAATCCGCTGCAAGCTTGTCTATAATAGCCTTATCCTGTACAACCATATAACGTATAGTTTGAGTGTTTTTCCAAGTTGGTGCCATACGGGCAATATCTATAATCTCATTAAGTTCTTCCTTTGTAATAAGGTCTTCTGTATATCTTCTAACACTTCTTCTAGTTTTTATACACTCTACTGCGTTCATCCTATATCTCCTTTTTGTATAATAGTTTTTCTTGAAAGAATTCTTTAAATGTGTTAATCTTAACCCGTGTAAGTCAGACGAGTGGTTGCGGCTGCCTTAGGGCAGGTGAGGAAAGTCCGGGCTTCAAAGGGCAGGATGCCGGATAACGTCCGGTGGAGGTGACTCCCAGGCTAGTGCAACAGAAATATACCGCCAGCTTCTGCTGGTAAGGGTGGAAAGGCGAGGTAAGAGCTCACCGCAGTCCTGGTAACAGGGCTGGCTCTGTAAACCCCATCCGAAGCAAGACCAAATTAAAAGACAATGCAGTTGCCCGCTGGGTCTTTAGGTAGGTCGCTTGAGCCTTGTGGTAACACAAGGTCTAGATAGATAATCACTCTCGACATAACCCGGCTTATAGTCTGGCTTACCACTTTAATTTATACCATATCTAATCTGTTGGTTGTGGTTTTCACTCCACATTATACATCTGTCAATAAGACTTATAGAAAGTCTCTTATGTCTAGCTATAAGCTCATCTCTTCTATAAATTCCGTCCACAACTTCGCTTACCATAGTTCTCATCTCAAACAATAAATTCCGTCTTACTTCCTCCCTCATAAGATCAAAAATAAACTTTGTTCTCTTTGGAAGATGTTCATATATCTTGTCATATAAACAATCAACTTCACTTATCTCCAGACAATCACTCATAAGCTCAAAAAATGCATTTTTGTCTGCATTAGGTATCCCCGCATGAATTGCCGTAATCTCCTGACACATTTTTCTTAAATCTGTTTGGTCACACTCAAACAAATTAAGCCCATAGTTATAAAATGCATCTCGATACATAATAAGTCTAAGTCTTTCTGCATACTGGCTCTTTTTAAGCAACATACGAATAACAGTCTCAAAATCGTCAATATTATGCCCATATATAAGAGTGTATGTACTATAAACAACTATAGATAATATATACTCTTCAATATCATTCTCGCTGCCACTAAAAAAACTAAATGCACTTAATTTAGCACTCAGACTTCGATAATCATTCTCACTAAGTTCCAAATCACTTATAGTGTGAATATTGTCAATTTGTTCCTCAAAATAGTGTTGCATCTGCAACAAATTAATCTTGCTACTATTACTCATAGGCCCTCCTCCTTTCGCCCATATACACACAGTCAACAAGTTAAAATCCTCTTTATAGTGGAACGAAAGACCAGCACGATCCCCCAATCACGCTGGTCTTATTAATATACTATAATTATACAACATCATTGATAAAATGTCACGAAATATCTATCAATTTTTATTAAAAAATACCAATTTTTAACCTACTTTTAAAGGTCAAAACAACCTCCTCCAACAAACTCTCTAAGTATGGAATTCTTTGGTATATTTCTCTCTTCCAAGCCAAGGAAATAATCAAGGAATTTTAATAATCTTTTAGCCTCCAAATACTCATAAGAATCTCTTGGTACAGCAAAAAGAAGAGGCTCCGCATATTGTTTAATCACGCTAAGCTCATATATAAGTGCAGAGTTAAACATCACATCTGCTTCCTCCTGGAATGGGAAGATGTACTTTTCTTCTCCACGTCTTACAGATGGCCACATAGCAATAGTTGCCTGCGCGTTGTTGCCCCTTGTTCTGGCATCTCTTACTATTCTTCTTATCAAACGTCCGTCTGTAGTAGGAATTCTGTTATGCTCATCAATATTAAGCTGAGTTAGAGCACTTATATATACCTTGAATTTACTGTCATTAGGAAGCTCGCTTGTCATAAGCGGATTAAGTCCATGGATACCCTCTACTACAAGTACATCTCCCTTGTTGAGTTTCATCTTCTTGCCCTTATATTCCTTCTTACCTGTCGTAAAATTAAAGGTAGGTATCTCAATTTCCTCCCCCGCAAGAAGCTTAGCCATATCTGAATTAAATAATTTTAAGTCCATAGCTTCAATACACTCAAAATCATAATTACCATTTTCGTCACGAGGAGTAAACTCTCTATCCACAAAATAGTTATCTAGTGCAAGAGGATATGGTCTTAATCCATGGGCACGCAACTGTACACTCAATCTATGAGAAAATGTTGTCTTGCCCGAGGAGCTAGGCCCAGCAATAAGAACAATCTTTTTATCTCCCTCAAGTATCATATCTGCAATATGAGCAATCTGCTTTTCCTGGAGAGCCTCTTGTACAAGCATAAGTTCTCTGATATCACCGTTAGTGATACACTCATTTAAATCTCCTACATTGTTTACATCTAAGGTATTTCCCCACTCATCAGATGTTTTCAACACATTGAATAACTTCTCCTGTGGCACAAACTCCGGCAGCTCATCAGGTTTATCACGCTTAGGTGCCATAAGAACAAAACCCTCATCATAAGGAATCAAATCAAAGCAGGTAAGATAACCTGTTGACGGTACCATATATCCATAAAAATAGTCCTCGCAACCATTGAGGCTGTAGAGATTTGCCTTGGAAACTCTTCGGAATTTAAACAACTTTTCTTTGTCCGCCATTCCCTGCTTGGCAAAACGATTAATAGCCTCATCTGTTCCCACAGACTCTTTAATAATTTCTACATTCATCGAAACAAGTTCTTCCATCCTAGCTTTTACTTTGTCTAAAAGCTCTTTTGTAACTGTTTCTGTATCGGATATAAGCTTACAAAAATAACCTCTTCCCATAGAATACATAACGCTAATTCTATGGTTAAATTTGCTGCCCAAAACATCCGCAAAAGAGGCTACCATAAGCAATGTGAGACTTCTTCTATATGTATCCATACCCATAACTGTATCTTTTGCAATCAATGTAATCTCACAATCCTTATCCATTATGACCCCTAATTCACATAGTTTAGAATTCTTTGTAGCGAGAACATACTTATACTTATCCGAAGGATAAAAAGTATCAATAAACTCAGATATGGTTGAAAATCTTTCCATCTCGTAAGTTTTGTCATCCATAACAATTTGAATTTTGTCCATAGTATAACCCCCTTTTTTTACACAACCACAAAAGGCATTCCCACATCAGCTATCTCAATTTCTATATCTGGGCAATACTCCTTAAGATAGTCGTACATATAATCCATAAATATTTTCTCTATTCCATAATGAGAAGCATCTATGATGTTAAGTCCCATCTCCACTGCATCTATGCCATCATGATGTCCTATATCTCCTGTAATAAGGCACTCAACGCCTTTTTTCTCTGCAACAGATATAACACTCTTTCCAGAGCCCGGACACACGGCAACTTTCTCCACAATTTTATCGGGATTTCCGTACAATATCACATTTTTCAAATCAAATATATCTTTTACCTTAAGAGCTAACTCCTTAACTGTAATTGCACTATCAAGAAGTCCAATCTCTCCAATACCCTCACCATTTAGGGTTTCTTCCAACACCTCAAGATTTTTCATACCAAGCATACTGGCAGCATTTTTTGCCATACCACCCTTAGTATCATAGTTTGTATGCATAGCATAACAAACTATACCAGCCTCAATAAGAGCGAGTATTTTACCACCAAGAACTGTATCACTATTTACTTTTTTAATCTTGGAAAAAATCATAGGATGATGTGTTATAATCATGTCTACATTATTATCAATAGCCATCTGACACACATCAACAGTTGCATCTACCGCTATAAGTACTTTCTTTACTTCCTTATCTCTTCTTCCCACCAAAAGTCCTACGTTATCCCATTCCATGGCATATTCTGGTGGCGCTTGAACTTCAAGAAGCTTAATGATGTCCTGACACAGCATATATCACCCTCCTAAAATCCATATACATAGCTACGCCAAAAGCTTTAACGCTTCCTCGTCAAACAATATCTCCTCTTTAAGATTGTTTTGCCTAGAAAAAGACTTATCTGTATGTATATGCTCTAATTTATTAAATAATTCTATATTTTTATCTCGATTTTTTTGTATATATCTTATAAGCACTGGATGTTTAACCTTTAGTAGAATTCTTCCATAGGTAAGCTCCACCATTGAATATGTTTTTATATCCTCTATAGCGGGTATAGCCTTTATAATAACATAAAACTTGTCATCCTCTTCAACCATATCCTCTTTGACTATCTCATATCCTATAGAACAAAGATGTTCTCTAACCTTCCATGGTTCCGACTGAGGTTGCAATACTAAGTGAATTCCTGCATCTATATGAGGCTTTCCTCTCGTAAGAATATCTACCATTAGTCCGCCACCCATACCTGCAATAATAGCACAGTCAGCTTCTCCAACACTAAGCTTATCAAAGCCGTTGGATAATCTAACATCTATAAGATCAGCCATACCATAATCAAAGATATTATTCTTTGCTATATCCAGAGGTCCTTTTTTTACATCCATTGCAATAACTCTGTCTGCCTTTTTTGCTTGAATCATATACATGGAAACAAATGCGTGATCGCAACCTATGTCCACGATTTTAGATTCATCCACCATATCGGCAACAGCCTGCATGCGCTTTGATAATTTAATATCTGTCATAACACAAAACCTCAATAATTCTAGTTATCCTCATCAAGATAATCTTTGAGTTTTCTGCTTCTGCTTGGATGTCTAAGCTTTCTTAAGGCCTTAGCTTCAATCTGTCTGATACGTTCTCTTGTAACCTTAAACTCCTTACCTACTTCCTCAAGAGTTCTTGCTCTTTCATCATCCATACCAAATCTAAGTCTTAATACTTTCTGCTCTCTCTCTGTAAGAGTGCCAAGAACCTCAGACAACTGTTCCTTTAAAAGTGTTGAAGCTGCTGCTTCAGCAGGAACTGGTACATTTTCATCCTGGATGAAGTCTCCAAGATGGCTATCTTCCTCTTCACCAATTGGTGTTTCCAAAGAAACTGGCTCCTGTGAAATCTTAAGAATCTCTCTAACTCGCTCTACAGGAATATCCATCTCCTCAGCGATTTCCTCAGGAAGAGGCTCTCTACCTAACTCCTGAAGTAACTGTCTTGATACTCTAATAAGCTTATTGATGGTTTCAACCATATGAACAGGAATACGAATAGTTCTTGCCTGATCTGCAATAGCTCTGGTAATAGCCTGTCTAATCCACCATGTTGCATAGGTACTAAACTTGTAACCTTTTCTATAGTCGAACTTTTCTACTGCCTTAATAAGACCAAGGTTTCCTTCCTGAATAAGATCAAGGAAGTTCATTCCTCTACCTACATATCTTTTTGCAATACTTACTACAAGTCTAAGATTTGCCTCTGCAAGTCTCTTTTTTGCATTCTCATCCCCTAATTCCATCTTCTTGGCAAGTTCAATTTCTTCCTCTGCACTAAGAAGTGGCACCTTACCAATTTCCTTAAGGTACATTCTAACAGGGTCATCAATACTCACACCATCTGGTGCGCTAAAGTCAATGTGCTCAACGTCAACATCAACATCTAATTCATCTGAGTCAAGTATCAAATCGTCTGGTTCATCATCCTCTTCCTCAGTAATGGTGAGAACGTCAACGTCATTTGCCTCTAAATACTCAAATATAGCAACCATCCTCTCTGTATTGAGTTCAACTTCCTTACAGTTGCTAAAATGGTTAATAATCTCTGTATCCTCTATTACGTTCTTTTTCTTCTTCGCCAACTCTAAAAGCTCATTGAGCTTTGTCATAAATATCTCCTCAATATTATCTGCTGCTGGCTGTTCATTTGTCTTGTTTTCTTTCATTTTTATATAATCCTCCAATGTGTTTATATTTTATCCATTTTTCAAAGAAATATGCAGTTTTGAGACCTTTGCCTTCATCATAATAAGCTCTTGAAATTTAGCCATATCCTCTGGATTTTTTGTAAGCTCATAATCAATTCTATCAAGCTTGGTCTTTTTTACTACATCATTTATGGCACGCTCTTTTTCTTCTATATTCATATCAATAGAAAGTTCAGTCTGCAATATGTCTGCCACTAAGCGCTGGCCTTCTATGTCGTCGAACTGATTAACTATAGCTGCCGGATTCACCGAACCATTATCCCTATACTGTTTAAACAGGGCCTGAGCAACTTGTTTGTATCCCTCGCCAAAGAAATCCTGTTCATCTATAATTCCGTCTAATACGCCAAATAGCTCCGTATCATTAACCAACCATGTAAGAAGAAGCTTTTGTGGTTTATTGTTATCATCCTGCTTTTTTACAGTAGGACTTACCGTTGTTTTTTCTTCATAGACATTATTGTTTACAAAGCCAGATGCCCCATACTTGGAAACCAATTCCTTTAGGCCATCCTTATCTAGCATATATTTGGCTGCCACAGTGTCAATATAACTATGTCTTGCCACAACCTCTTCTATAGCTGCAAGCCTTTTTGCTACATCCTTAGAAAACTTAATCTTATCTTCAGGGTCCTGCATATTGTAGTCCTTGGATATTGTATCTATCTCAAACACAATTCCCGTCATAGCATTCTTTAGGCGTTCTTCAAAGGCATCCTTGCCCATAGCCTGAATAAATTCGTCCGGGTCCTTATAAGGCTTCATATCAATAACTCTGCTTACCAGACCAACCTCTCTTAAGATAGCAATATTTTTTAGTGTAGCCTTGGTACCTGCACCATCGCTATCATAGGCAAGATACACCTCATCAGTATATCTCTTAATTATCTCTGCCTGACCAATAGTAAAGGCAGTACCAAGTGAGGCAACTGCATTATCAAAACCGGCTTGATGTAGGGCTATAACATCCATATAACCCTCACATATTATAATTCCTCTACGTTTTGACCTTCTGGCCAGATGCATGGCAAAAAGATTATGGCTCTTATCAAATACCAGAGTTTCTCTTGTATTTATATACTTTGGTAGACCGTCTCCTAGAACTCGACCGCCAAAGCCTATAACCTTTCCGTTTATATCAAGTATTGGAACCATAACTCTATTCCAAAACTTGTCTACACCACCCTTGCCTTCATATATATCAACAAGTCCAGAATCCTTAAGCTGATTATCCGTGTATCCTTTCCCTTTTAGATACTTATACAAATCATTCTCATATATATCAGAATAACCCATTGCAAACTTGACTATAGTCTCCTCTGTAAGACCTCTGCCAAGCAAATAGTCCATTGCTTTTTTTCCATGTTCAGTTTTAAGAAGCAGATAATGAAAATACGCTGCTGCGGTTCTATTCATATCTTTAAGAAGGGTTCTGTAATTTTCCCTCTGCCTTTGCTCATTAGACATTTCTTTTTCAGGAAGAGGTGTTCCACTTCTATCTGCTAAAAGTTTCACCGCTTCAGGGAAGGAATAATTCTCATATTCCATAATAAATGTATAGACATTTCCGCCTACACCACATCCAAAGCAGTGATACATCTGCTTATCCTTGCTCACATGAAAAGAAGGTGTCTTTTCATGATGAAATGGACAGCAGGCAGAATAGGTATTTCCCTTTTTCTTAAGACTAATATATCCGCCAATAACATCAACTATATCATTTTTACTTCTGACTTCCTCTATTGTTTCATCAGAATAATACAATGCAAATTCCTCCTACATCCTTAAGCTCTATATTTGCCAAAACTTAGGAATAAATATTTCTTTTGCTTTTTCAACTGCGTAATTATCTGTCATACCTGCAATATAATCACACACCACAGTTTCCCTATCCATACCCATAAATAAAAATTCTATGTACTCTTTAGGAAGTTTGTCCACATTTTCAATATACTCTTCAAATAACATACCAATAACTCGCTCAGCTTTTGCCTCTTCGCTTTTGGCAGCTGGATTAGTGTACAAATCCTTAAACATATATTTTCTAAGGGCTGTAAGAGCCATATCCTGTTCCTCAGGTAGAGCTATAATATCTTTATCCATACTGTAGGACACAATTGCATGAATTATAGTGTTGATACGGTCTCTAGTACTGTGTCCTAAAACAGATGTACATTCAATTGGAAGGCACTCTTCACTAAGTATACCGGCTCTGATACCGTCATCAATATCATGGTTAACATAGGCTATCTTGTCGGATATTCTTACGATTTCTCCTTCTAAGGTAGATGGTTTACAGCTGGTTTTATGGTTAAGAATACCATTCCTTACCTCCCATGTAAGATTAAGCCCAGCACCATTTTTTTCGAGTACTTCCACAACTCTTACGCTTTGCTCATTGTGATTAAATGGTTTCGATGTATATTTTGACAAAGCTCTTTCTCCTGCATGACCAAATGGTGTATGTCCAAGATCATGACCTAAAGCAATAGCCTCTGTTAAGTCCTCATTGAGTCTTAATGCCCTTGCAATAGTCCTGGCAATCTGTGATACCTCTAGGGTGTGGGTGAGTCTCGTTCTATAATGATCTCCTCCCGGTGCCAAAAACACCTGGGTTTTATGTTTCATTCTTCTAAAAGATTTACAGTGAATAATTCTATCCCTGTCTCTTTGAAAATCTGTTCTTATATCACACTTATCTTCAGTTTTGGCGCGTCCCTTTGTCTCATCACTAAAGGATGCACAATCTCTATATATCTCGTGTTCTCTTTGTTCAAAAATCTCTCTTAAATTCAAGGGAAACGCTCCTTTCTTATTTTTTACCATCACAATTACATTATTCTCTAAAAAAAGAAAAAATCCTTTATTTTTTTATAAAAAAAGAATGGACTATTTTAGTCCATTCTTTCTTCGCTACATCTAAAATGCAATCTATACAATTCCAGCTTCCTCTAAATCTATCAAAAGACCCTTGAAATCAAAATCGTCCCAAACAGTTCCTTCCATATCCTCTGTTTCATTTATAGCTATAGTTCCAAGCCACATCTTCTTTAATGCCTCAAACTCGTCTGAAAGACTACTGTTAACCAATGTTGTAACATAATCATCCTTTATCTCTTCATCGTTAGGGGATACCATAACAACTACAACATATCCTAATGTATCCTCAAAAACCTCTGTACACTCTCCAGCATTAAGAGCACCAATCTGTGCATCAAGTTCCTCATCATTGTTAGCTCCAGCATAACTAATTCTACTTGATGAATAATCTGTTACACCATAGGTAGTAGCCACTTCCTCATAAGACTTACCCGCTCTTATATCTTCCACTGCTGCACTGGCATTAGCATATATCTCTTCCTTTTCACTTTCTGAAACATATGCATAGGTACCGTCATCATTAAGAACCGGATTACCGTCATCACCAACCTGAACAGTAGGGAAAAGCATATAATACATAGAATAGAAATTATAGTCAGCATACACTTCTGTAAAATCACTGTACATAGTCTGAGCCATATCATTTCTAGTGTCATTTTCAAACTTAGTAATAATCGCCTGTTCCTCAAACACTCTCTGAATAGTCTCGTCAGTTATACCATACTTATCCAAAATATCCTGACTAAACTTACTCTTAAATCCATCAATAGTAGTCTGAACATACTCTAAATCAGCTTCATTTAAAGTTACATCGTTGTTAACTGCCACATCATATAATATCTTATTCTCTCTTACTAGGGAAATAACAGTTTCTCTGTTGTTTTTCTCAACGCCTTCTGACCAACTTTGTGAATCTGCTCCCTGTAAAAAGAATACCTGCATAGAGTACATAATCACTTCATCTAAATATACATCATAGTCACCTACCACCATAACCTTGGTTGTTGAAGAATCTTTATATCCTTCTTCTTCCTTTTTTTTACATCCAACTAAGCTTAATATCATACACAAGCAAAGGGTTATCACCAAATATTTTTTATATCTAACTAGTCTTTTCATATCTTCCTCCAAAGTGTTAATAAAATACTGTTATATTTTACTTTCGTTTGTATAAAACGTCAAGTACTTTCACACATTTAACACAATAAAGCAAATAAAAAAACCGACTTGGAACCCAAGTCGGTTTTTAAAAAATATATTAGGAATTACTCCTTAACACCACCGAGTGCAACACCGGCGATAATGTACTTTGATAATGCAAAGTATACAACCAAAAGAGGTAATACAGTCAATGTAAGACCTACGTATACATAACCGTAGTTAACTCTAATCGCATCAGATCTAAGACCCTGAACGAACATTGGAAGAGTATACTTCTCAGTATCTGTAATCATCATTGTAGGAGTATATAAGTTATTCCATGATGCAATGAAAGCGAATATAGCCTGAGTAGCCATGGCTGGCTTCATAAGTGGTAATGCTATCTTGTTGAAAGTAGCAAACTCACCTGAACCATCAATTCTGGCCGCCTCAATAATCTCAACAGAAAGTGCACCAGTCATATACTGCTTCATAAAGTAAACTGTTGATGGTGCTGCAAGAGCAGGAACAATAAGTGGAATATAACTTCCATATACACCAAGTTTCTTCATGAAATCCATGAAACCAATGATTGATACCTGTGCAGGAATCATCATGATTGCCATGATAAATGACCATGCAAGATTTCTGAGCTTAAACTGATAAACAGTAAGACCATACGCTGTAAATGTCGCAAAGTAAACCTGAAGAACAGTTGCTGGGATAGCAATCATACAGCTGTGTAACATAGCCTCCCAAACGTTAGTAGCTGTTCCGGCAGTCTCCTTAAGCATACCAGTGAAGTTAGCAACAAGCTCGCCACCTGGGATAAGTGCAATACCCTGCTGAATTCTAGATGATGGTAATGTAGCATTAACAATCATAATATAGAATGGGAATACACTCACGATACAAAGGATTATGCAAACAACGGTACGGAAAATCTTAGTCGCACGAATCTTTGCTGAATAACTTTCATCAATTCCAATTGTACTTTTAGCCATTATTCACACACCCCCCTATCTTATTACTGCATGTTTCTGCTTTGGTTCTCTGTCTCTTGTTGCAGCAAAGAATACTAAGCTTATAACAAGTGTGAAGAGGAACAATATTACAGATAATGCAGCTGCATAACCATAGTCTGGCTGCTGCTGGAATGCGATCTCTCTGATCATCATTGTAACTGTATGTGACGCACGTCCAGGGAGACCCTGACCGTTGTTAACATTGAACAATGATGGGATATCGTACATCTGTAAACCACCTATTGCAGATGTTACTAATGTAAACTGAATGATTGGCTTTAACAAAGGTAATGTAATGCTGAAGAACTGCTGCTTACCATTTGCGCCGTCAACCATAGCCGCCTCGTAAAGTGATGGGTTGATACCAAGGATACCTGCAATAAGGACTATCATTGTATTACCATACCACATCCAGAATTGCATGAAACCAATCAATGCAACTGTACCAAATCTATCATCTAAGTAGCTATAATCCTGTTTAATAACATGTAACTTCTTGAAGAACAACGTAATTGGTCCATTATTACCAAAGAGGTTATAGAATAAGATAGCGATAGATGATGCAGTAATGATATTTGGAAGGAACATCATTACCTTGAATGCACCCTGACCCTTAAGCTTAACTACTGTATCTGTAAACCATGCAGCAAGAAGTAAAGCTAAAAGAATCTGTGGGATAAAGTTAATTACCCAGATAATAACTGTCTGTTTGATTGAGTTCATAGGAATAGTGTCAAACCAAACTATAGCACCACCGTTACGGAAGTCCTTTGCAGTAAGAACCTGAAGATAGTTCTTAAAGCCATAGAAGTGTGGCTCAGTCCACTCATATGTAGAGTCTACTCTGTACTCAACAAAACTTAAATAGAAAGTATAAATCAATGGGTATAACTGGAATAATAAGAATACTATGAAGAATGGAGCTATGAATATATATCCATATTTTCCATATTCAACTGTCTTTTTTTTCATATTTTCACTTCCCCAACCTTTTTGTTTTATCAAAAAAATATTTTCACGTTTCTTCCGTCAGACATTTTATAAGCTGTACTCACCTAAAAAAAGACAATACAGCTTATAAAATGCCTAACAGGGTTAAATATTTTTTTAAATTATGCACCGGACGAATCCGGTGCATAACCATATAAGTATAATCTAAATTAATAGTATACTAATTATTACTCTACTGTGATTGCTGTAAGAGAACCAGCTACCTGAGCCTTAAGCTCTGCAATAGCATCCTCTACAGATGAAAGCTCACCAGTGTTGTACATACCAGAAACTGTTGATAAACAGTTGTTGATCTGGCTATCGAAAGCAGTTGAGTTGCTAAGGTCGATCTTCTGAGCACCCTCGTGGAATGCAGCACATGGATTAGTTCCATCAAGCTTCTCAATAGCACCAACGCCATCAGCGATAAGCTTCTCTACAGCGATTGAGTTGTTAGGGAAATCGCCATCGATTGCGTAGAGGTCATACATAGCCTCCTCATCACAAGTAAGTGTATAAATTACAAGACCTGCTAACTCCTTGTTTGGACAGTCCTTTCCAAGAAGGAAGTATGAACCACCCCAGTAGTAACCAGTAGGACCAGTACATCCACGATATAATACGTCCTCAGTTACGAATACTGTATCTGACATATACCAAGTAGTTCCGAAGAAACAGAATACTGTTCCGTTTGACATGTTAGCTGTCCACTCTGATGACCACTGAGCAGCGTTTGCTGAGTAACCCTCATCGTAGATCTTCTTTGAAAGCTCTAACATATCCTTAGTCATACCGTTATCAACATTAAGCTTACCATCAACAACCCATGGTGAAGTCTTCTGAGCAAGTAATGGATACTTAACTTCGTCTGGACCTGATACCATGTAGTATCCAGCATCCTTCATCTTCTGAGCTACTTCGAAGAAACCATCCCAGTCTGAAAGCATAGCCTGAACTTCTGCCTCATCCTTAGTTCCAAGAACTTCCTCAGCGATTGCTACGTTGTAGCAAAGGATACCAGGAGTTGCCTGCCATGTAGCAGCCATAAGCTCACCAGCATCGTTAGTACCGTAATCTACAGTGTAAGCGTAAGCTGACTCAGCATACATCTCTGCAGTAATACCAGCCTCTGAAAGTGGTGCAACATAATTCTGCTCCATGAAGTTTAATGCTAAAGACTCATCAGCAGCGAAGATTGATGGGTACTTGTCTGAATCAACAGCACCAGCGATCTTTGCAGGATACTCATCAGTAGTACCAGAAACGTTAAGGTTCTCGTAAACTACTAAGTCTGATAACTCAGGATATCTGCTTCTGAAGTGAGTATCGATTCTGTTTCCTAACTCATCATTCCATGAGTAAACATAAATCTTCTCTCCATCAGCTGAAGGCATCTTGATTTCACCGTTGATCATCTCAGCGCCATCATCTGGAGCTGTAGTGTCATCGCCTGCTGTCTCTGTAGTATCCTTTTCTGCCTCTGTAGTGTCTTTGTCGTCTTTCTTATCATCGCCACAAGCTACGAGAGAAAGTCCCATTGCAAGTGCTAATGATAAAGCCATTGCTTTTTTGAATTTTTTCACAAAAAAACCCTCCTTTTTATAATGTGTGTTGTGCTATCCTTCCCGAACTTCCTTATCAGCAAACATCGACCAATACCAAAGCTAACTATTGAGCGTTATCATCAATACTGGTGACACAAGACTAATATGTACCATCCAAAAAGGATGCTGTATGAACCTATTCATAATCAGTCTTTGACTGTTGGTTCCTTAAAAAATTGCATAATGTCACAACATATCTGTCGCGACTAAGGTAATTATAGGACATATTAAACAATTTTGCAAGCATTATTTTAATTTTTCTTTGTACATTTTTGCATTTTTACTAAATTTTTATAATTTGTAACATTATTGTAACATTTCGTTGTTGACATAATCTTTAATGAGCTTTGCCACTTCCTCAGGACAATATATATATACTCTCGCAGGACCGGAAATCTCATCTATAACAACATTATCCATACCAGAGAAATACTCTTTTACCGGTTTGTTATACTCATCTATATAATCAACCTCAGAATTTTCCTCTAAAGCATCATTATATTGTTCGTTTACACTTTCACTCTCATTTACATATGGTTCCATCAAAGGATTTGAATATATAAGATACATCTGTTCATCCGGCATACCCTCTGCTGTAACCTTAGCTGCATTATCAATCGTTGCCATATCTTCATTATACATATCCTTTGTATAAAATCCTCTAGATATAAGAGCCTTTCGCACTCTCATCTGTGCATCTGTATATAAGCCGAAATCATTGTTTGGATATGCGCTAGGAACCAATCTGATTCCACCTATCTTTGTGAAGCCCATCATAAGGTAATCAAAGAATCCACAATATTCTTCCACTGTTATATCCTCAAATTGTTCTGGATAATTCATATTTATTCCGATAATTCCATCAATCTCATCCGGATAAGTATTAGCCCAGTGTATAGCCTCTATACCGGCAGTTCCAAGGGGAACGATAATTATATTATCTTCAACGCCCACCTTTGACAACGCCATACGTGTTTCTTCAGTCATAGTCTCTATGTCTCTAGGACTCTCACTCACCTCACTGTAGCCAACACCGCTTCTATCAACATATATAAGCTGAAACTCTTCTTTTAATTCATCAAATAAAGGAATTAGTGCCACGGAGTCATCAACTATACCCGAATTATGCAAAAATACCAAGGTATACTGTGAATCCTCATTACCGGTTTTTATCACGTGCATATCATGACCATTTACCTCAACCATTTCTCCCGGCGGAACAAGAAGTCCCTCTTCCTTATTCAATTTATTTTGATGATTAAGGAATATAACTAAAAATAACACAATATTGATAACTGCTGTTCCAATCATAAATATTATGAAGATTTTAAAGAACTTATGCAGGAATTTTTTTAATTTAGAATTTTTCATATTTTTATCTCCATTTCCAAGGTGTCTTTACTTTTTATTCATTTAGTTATAATAATAAAGAATAAAACAATTGTAAATAGTTTTTATCTTTTTCACAATTTTTCACAGTTTTTTCCTTTATATTAATGGGACAATATGATACAATAACCCCCGAGAAAGAATCAACAAGGAGCTATATATGAATATAGATGATACAAAAACAATTGAAGACAACGTTATACTAGAACCCAAAACAGAACCAGAACTTGAAGAAAACGCAGAAGCCGAGCTCAACACTGAAGATAACCTTGAAATAAGAAAAATGAAATTCAAGGATAGAACCAAGGCGAAGCTTGCCCGCCTAAAAAAGAATATGGAAGGCATGTCAAAAAAAGAAAAGGCCAAGTACATTATCTACTATTATAAGTGGCATTTCATAATAGGAGCCCTGCTTTTATTCCTTTTGATATCTGTGCCTTTAACCATATACAAGAACACAAGACCTGTCGCAATTTCATATGTGGTTATCAATTCGCCAAATTATTTGCAGATTAACACAGATGCCTTTCTTGATTACAAAGAATACTATGACTTTGACAAGTCCGATAGAATTTTGGGCATTACCTCAATCAATATAAGTCTCGAAACTTATGACGAAAACTACAATGCAGACGACCCTAGTTATTCAACCTTCCCTATGAACTGTTATGATAACTTCTACGATGTTATATTTACAGACAGAGCCGGTCTTGAATATTGTAGTTCAACAAATCTTATATACCCTATAGAAGATATTCTCACAAAGGATGTGGAAGATATTATATTTGAAGAATATCCGGATTTGGTGGTCACTGCAAAAAACTATGCAGACATAGATGTCCCATATGCCATAGACATAAGTGACACAGACTTTGCCAAAAGCCTTAATTTGGGTTATGAAGAAATCTTCATCTGCTTTCCTGGTTCAGAGGAACGCAACATAGTAAATACTAAAAAAATGATAAACTATATATTTAATTTCAATTTAGAGATATAAAATAAGTCCCTTGAGTAAAATCAAATTACTCAAGGGGCTTAAATTTATCTAGGCATTTCTGTAAATCCAATCTTCTTCTTAACCTTGCGAAGAGTCTTGTTTGCATAATAAGATGCCTGTTCGGCATTATTCTTTATAGCTCTATCTACATATTCCTTATCCTTAAGAAGCTCATCATATCTTCTGTAAAGTGGTGCAAGTTCCTCTGCTACCGCCTCACCAACTATCTCCTTAAGCTGTCCATAGCCAAGTCCAGTGAAATCCTTAACTGCCTCATCTGGAGTTTTCTTGGTTACTGCGCAATATATATCGATAAGGTTCTTGATACCAGGCTTATCCTCACTGTATGCTATACAGTTATCTGAGTCTGTTACAGCACGCTTGAACTTTCTCATAATTGTATCCTTGTCATCAAGGAGATATATGCTGGCATTTGGATTCTCGTCAGACTTTGACATCTTCTTGGTTGGGTCCTGAAGACTCATTATCTTGGCTCCACTCTTGCCGATATACGCCTCTGGTATTGTAAATACGTCACCATATATACCATTAAATCTATTAGCAATATCTCTTGTAATCTCAAGGTGCTGCATCTGATCCTTTCCAACAGGAACAAGATCTGCCTGATAGAGAAGAATATCCGCTGCCATAAGTACAGGATATGTAAAAAGTCCTGTGTTTATATTGTCCGCATGCTTTGCTGCCTTATCCTTAAACTGAGTCATACGATTCATCTCACCCATGTATGTATAGCAGTCAAGTATCCAGCCAAGTTCTGAATGTGCAGGCACGTGTGACTGATAGAATATGCAGTTTTTCTCTGGGTCAAGTCCTGCTGCGATATACAGAAGAAGCAATGTTCTTGCATTTTTTCTAAATTCTGCTGGGTTCTGTCTTACTGTTATGGAATGTAAATCCATAATTCCATAAAAACACTTAATATCCTCTTCATCATTAAGGTTAACCCAATTCTTAAGAGCTCCAAGGTAATTGCCTAATGTTATCATTCCTGTAGACTGCATACCTGAAAGCATGGTCTTCTTACCATCTATCATAATTAATTACTCCTCTTCCTTAACCATATTCATTATCTGACGTTTTCTTGCAAACTCGTCATTAGCAAGGTACTCATCGTAAGTAGTCTGCTTGTCGATAAGTCCTGTAGCTGTAAGCTCCATAATACGATTAGCAGTTGTCTGTACAAACTGATGATCCTGACAAGCAAAAAGTACAACACCAGGATACTTAATAAGTCCATTATTCAATGCTGTAATAGACTCCATATCAAGGTGGTTGGTTGGCTCATCAAGGATGAGACAGTTTGAACCCATAATCATAAGCTTTGAAAGAAGACATCTAACCTTCTCACCACCGGAAAGAACCTTAACCTTCTTCACACCGTCCTCACCGGCAAAAAGCATACGTCCAAGGAAGCCTCTTACATAGGTAGCATCCTTATCATCCGAATACTGAGCAAGCCAATCTGCAATAACTAAATCATTATCAAACTCTTTAGTGTTGTCCTTAGGAAAATATCCCTGGGAAGTTGTAACTCCCCACTTGTAAGTTCCCTCATCTGGCTCTTCCTCACCAGCTAATATCTTAAATAATGTAGTTGTAGCTATAGTATTTGGTCCAACAAAAGCAACCTTATCCTCACGGCCAATAGTAAAGGAAATGTTATCAAGAACCTTTACACCATCTACAGTCTTAGAGATATTTGATACTGTAAGTACCTCATTTCCAATCTCTCTCTTTGGTCTAAAATCGATGTATGGATACTTTCTACTAGATGGCTTAATCTCATCCAGCTCAATCTTTTCAAGAGCTCTCTTACGAGATGTAGCCTGCTTTGACTTAGAAGCATTTGCAGAGAATCTCTGAATGAATTCCTGCAACTCCTTAATCTTTTCTTCCTTCTTCTTGTTAGCTTCCTTCATCTGCTTAATCATAAGCTGACTAGACTCATACCAGAAGTCGTAGTTACCAGCGTAAAGCTGAATCTTTGCATAATCGATATCTGCGATATGAGTACATACCTTATTAAGGAAATATCTATCGTGAGATACAACGATAACTGTATTGTCAAAGTTGATTAAGAACTCCTCAAGCCATGCAATAGCATCCAAATCCAAGTGGTTGGTAGGCTCGTCGAGAAGGAGTACGTCAGGATTACCAAAAAGTGCCTGAGCAAGAAGTACCTTTACCTTCTGATTACCGTCCAGCTCACTCATCTGCTTGTAATGTATATCTGTCTCTACACCAAGACCGTTAAGAAGAGTTGCTGCATCCGCCTCAGCATTCCAACCATCCATCTCAGCAAATTCTGCCTCAAGCTCTGATGCTCTTATACCATCCTCATCAGAAAAGTCTTCCTTCATATAGATGGCATCCTTTTCCTTCATAACCTCATAAAGTCTCTTGTTACCCATGATAACTGTATCCATAACTACACAGTCATCATATTTGAAGTGATCCTGCTGAAGAACTGAAAGTCTCTCTCCCGCATTCATAATTACTTCGCCGTTAGTTGGCTCAAGCTCACCGGAAAGAATCTTCAAGAAAGTAGACTTTCCTGCACCGTTAGCACCGATAAGTCCATAGCAGTTACCCTCAGTGAACTTAATATTTACATCTTCAAACAAAGCCTTTTTTCCAAGTCTAAGTGTTACATTACTAGCACAAATCATATTAATATCCTTTCTTAGTTAGAAATACTACTAAATGTATTTTTATAATATTATCTTCTAATTGTCAATAAATCTAGTTAAGTTGTGTATTTGGGTCCTTATATTCCTTGAGTCTTTGATTATAGGCCTCATATGACGCCTCTTCAAAAGCAACTTCCGGACTCTTTGCTCCAAGTAAGCCCATAATGTATTTTGTAAATGGTGGATTAAGTGGAAGAAGAGGACCAATTATGTGAGTGGCATATAGGTTATTTATCCTTATGCCATCCAGCTTAGAATCTCTGTTAATTCCAATTCCTCGCTCCACCTTCATAAATTCCTTGCCGGATATATCTCCGTAAGCGTGAGAGAATCTACTGTTAAAGCCTACTATGTCCATATCCATAAACTTTCCAAGGAACAGGCTATTGTGACGATTCTTAAACTCAACCTTTGCATCTAAGTCTACAATCCCTAAAGCATCAATCTTATTTCCATCTCCATAGTCTATAGTCTTACAAAGTATGTCAGTCATATTACCAGTTATAAGAATAATCTTTCCCTCATCAATAAGAGTCTTGATTCTATCCTTAAAAGGTAAAAGCTTTTCCACCACTCTTTTTTGAATACTTTCTGTACCACTTCCAAGGTACACCATATCCACTTCATTGTCTGCAAAATAGGGCTTATCATTAAGACCTGTGTTAATCCAGGTCGCATCTGGAAGAGACGCCTTAAGATAAGATATATTGCCACTATCTCCAAAAAGGTTACAGACCTCTCCATATAATATCTCTATTATCATTACTTGCCTGCCTCCTTTTGGATTTTATCTATAATCTTTTTCTCCAATTCAATAGATTGATCGTAAAGATATACCTCGTGAAGTAAAACTACCTTTTCAATACCATCAAGCTTAAGATAGTTTGCCCCCTCCTGCTCTACAAAGGAGGTGTAAATTCTATCCTCTGGAACTCCCGCCAACAAGCATCTAAGCTTGTAATCATAGCATCTTTTGCCACAGAATATAATCTGCTTGATATGGTCTGCCCCAAGGAACTCACAATCCATATCATATATCCAGTTTATAAATTCACTGGAGTAAAGATTGTCGTGTAAGTCATCTATAAGAACTACCACCGACATAGGTACAACATCCTTGCTAAGACTGTCAAAAACTCTAGAACAGGCAACTGCATTCATGCCCTTGGCAAGAAGGTTTTCGTACTCTATACCAGCAACCACTTTCTTGTCATATCTTGTTGTATCAAGCTTGATAGCTTCCATAGAGGATTTTATCTGATTGTAATCCATTCCAAATTGATGAAGAAGGGTAATAGCGGAAGCCATATTGTATACATTAAATATAGCGCTATGCAAAAGTTTATACTCCTCATTTCCAGTAGGAGTTTTCATAACCATCTTCTCCTCATCAAAGGAAATT
Organism: Lachnospiraceae bacterium; assembly: GCA_017938485.1. Taxonomy (GTDB): domain Bacteria; phylum Bacillota; class Clostridia; order Lachnospirales; family Lachnospiraceae; genus Coprococcus_C. The sequence continues at coordinate 6,035 of JAGBBM010000082.1, read as the reverse complement.
ACATCATAGTCCACCTTAGGAGATGTGTAATCGCAAGCTTCACACTCACATCTTCCTATATGATGATATCTAAAGAAATCATACTTGAGATTGCCTCCACACTTAGGACAGTAAACTATGTCTCTCGCTATGTTTGGAGGTGTACTTACATCCTGGGCAGTCTTGTCTATACCAAAATAATAAGCTTCCTGATTAGTTCTAAGTCCTGATGATATAATGTCGTCACCATTAAGTATAAGCTTAGTTTCCTTCGGTATGGCACCTCTCATAATATCAGCGATAAACTCTGAATGGGCATTTCTCTTTGCAGAATCTCTAAAAAGATTACAGCAGATAAGATAATCTGGTGTTATATAGCTATAGGTCTTGTCAGAGGTCATCTCATCAATCTCAAGAATAGCCACATCATACTTAGTCTTACCAGTCCAGGTAGTACTCTTAATCAGAGTTCCTATAATACCTGGAAATGTATTATATCCAGTATTATTTATAGTTTTGTATCCGTTATGTCTAAATATATCAGTAAGCATAGATGCTACCGTAGTCTTACCATTTGTACCTGTAACAGATATAATAGTTCCCGGAGTATCCATATACTTCACAAAACCCTTACAGAACTTTGCAGCAGTATTGCCCACCATATACGGTATATTTTTTCCACATATTTTAAGTCCCAGGTTAAAGAACTTTGCGGCCCAAAGGCCAAAATAAAAGGAAATAGGTTTCTTCATAAATTAAGCTCCCTTTATAATCTTATCAAACATAGGCTTAAGACCCATGTTGTCCTCATCTAAATGTATCTTTGACTGATATACGTCATATCCAGGGAATTCGTTACCCTCTATAACTACAGGTCCCTTTTCAGTGATACATATATCCCAGCCTGTATAACCAATCTCAGGAATAACCTCACTCATCTTCATAACAAGAGCTTTTGCCTCCTCAAAGCGAGGAATCTGAAATCCCATAATCTCTGTTCCAGTTACAGGATGAGTCTCATATACATTGCCCGCCTTGTCTATAGCTGGCTTAGTTATCTTACCATTTTCGTCAACGACAGAGAACATACCACCGTGGTTAAAGTTATCTACCACGTTATCTCCATTACCGATTCTGATTACTCTGTATGCTATGGTAGTCTTACCATTTACCCTCATAGTAACCATACGAATTGTATTTACTGACTTAGGGAATAAGCGGCTAATCTCTGGATGCTGCACCACATAGGTTTCCAGAAGAAGCTGCTTGTTTTCTTTAAGCTTATTATAAAGCTCTGTCTTAACAGTATTATTGTCTATTGTTATCTTCTCTATATCCTTGCCGCACTGTCCATCCTTTGGCTTTGCCATAAAGGTAGGATTTGCTTCTATAAAATCAAGAAACTCCTCATAAGAAGCCACATCCAAATCTATAAAATCTCTGTTTAAATATTCTCTAAACTTTTCATTAAATTCTTTTTTATTTCTAAAGAAATGATTATAAGTAGGGTCGTTAAGTTTTTTGATATAAGCATTATTGACACCCCTAGTTACAAAGGATGCTCTCTGCTTCTTAGTGAGATTCTCAAAGAAAAACACCTTGTAATCCATATACCCTGCTTGATACTTTATAGAACAGCCAATCATATCAAAGAATATAATCACTCTATTTTTACCGCTACGCTTATGTACCTCGCCTACAGCCTTAAACATAGCACCATAATTCATACGCATAAGTCGACTAAAATAATACTTTACTCTTCCCATTTTACAGTCCTTCCCTATTTTATCATTTCAAACTATGTCAATATACCATAAAAATCCTTAAAAAACAATATAAAAACGGATGTCAACTTAACCGACATCCGCTTTTGTTTCATCTGAAGTCAAATATTACTTTAAATTTTTAACTATTGGGTCATAAAGATCTAAAACACAGTGCTCATCATCAGCAAAATGCTTACAGTTGAGACAGCTCTTTGAACCATCTGCTACATTAGTCATTGCATCCTTTGAACTCTTCTTATTGTATGCATGACATCTTTCTGCAACCTCTTTGTAAACCTCTGTTGAACTACGCATAGTATCTCCTCCTAATTTAGAACATATTATATTATCAGATATCAGTATACCCATAATATAGATATAGTATGCTCTTCAAAGAAAAAATCTATGCAACTATGTATATGCAGGTTGCAACTTGCTCTCTCTTGCAATCTCAAGAAGAGAATATACAACCTTTAAACAGGCAGCAAAAGAATATCCACAGTCAGAATCTGTATTGCCCTTAACGCCCATATACTCCGAATGTTTCTTCTTGATGTATGAGGAAATCTGGTCAACATCTGTCATGGCGTTAGGCTTTCTATCCTCTGTGGTGCTTCTAACCTCATGGATATAGCTATACATCTTATGTTTAAGGGCTTCCTCATATATGCAGTGTTCTTTAAAGCCACCATCATAGTGAGAATTGTGTGGAAAAGTAAAGTAATCAGCAACATAGTGTGTTATGACCCCCATTCTCATAGTGGACACAAAACCCATATCTTTATGAAGCTTATACTTATTCACAAATCGATTCATCTTTTTACAAAAGATTTCAAAGGTTTCATCAATACAATGTCTTTTTACCAAAAATGAAGGAATACAATCTGGCCATATGCTTCCAAGATAGAATGTAAATCTATGCTTGATTCTATCTTCCATATCAAGACCATGAATTATTCCTTTTGCAAGTGAAATGTGGGATTTTTTTCTCATTTAATTCATACTCCAAACCAGTAAAACAAAAAAACTACAATACTTAAGTTTCCTTAAATATTGTAGTTTCTTTTTTTTGATTCGTCAATGAGAAAAATTTGGTTTTTAACCCACTGCATTACCAGTATATAACTGATAATACTTGCCCTTCATATCAATGAGTTCATCATGTGGCCCTCGCTCTATAATTCTTCCCTGCTCAAGAACCATTATACAATCGCTATTTTTTACAGTGGATAATCTGTGAGCAATTACAAAGGTGGTTCGACCCTTCATGAGCTTATCCATACCACTTTGAACAATTTTCTCTGTTCTTGTATCGATGGAGCTGGTTGCCTCATCAAGTATAAGAACCGGTGGGTCTGCTATGGCTGCCCTAGCTATGGCAAGAAGCTGACGCTGTCCCTGACTTAGGTTGGCTCCATCTCCAGTAAGCATAGTGTCGTATCCATCTGGAAGCATTCTTATAAATCCATCTGCATTGGCAAGCTTGGCTGCTGCAATCACTTCTTCGTCAGTAGCATCAAGTCTTCCATATCTGATGTTTTCTTTTACTGTAGCCGTAAAAAGGTGTGTATCCTGCAAAACTATACCCAACGAACGTCTAAGATCTGCTTTTTTAATCTTGTTGATATTGATACCATCATATCTAATCTTACCATCCTGAATGTCGTAAAATCTGTTTATAAGATTAGTTATAGTTGTCTTTCCTGCACCAGTTGAACCTACAAAGGCAATCTTTTGTCCCGGTGTAGCAAAAAGATCTATATTGTGAAGAACCATCTTCTCATCTGTGTATCCAAAATCCACATCGTCAAAAACCACATCTCCTGTGAGCTCCACATAAGTTGTGGTACCATCAGCCTGATGATAATGTTTCCATGCCCACATACCTGTACGTTCAGAAGTCTCTTCTATCTTTCCATCCACCATCTTGGCATTAACAAGAGTAACATATCCATCATCCACTTCTGGTTTTTCATCAAGAAGTTTGAAAATTCTATCCGCTCCGGCAAGACCCATAACTACAGCATTCATCTGTTGACTTATCTGATTAATTGGCATACTGAAATTCTTATTAAAGGAAAGGAAGCTTACCAAGCCACCAAGAGTAAATCCCCCCACCTTATTAAGGGCAAGTATACCTCCTAGTATTGCGCAAAGCACATAACTTAAATGTCCCAGCTGACCATTTATAGGACCCATCATATTTACAAAGGTATTAGCATTTCGTGAGCTTTCATATAACTCATCATTTAACTTGTTAAACTGCTCCTTAGCCTCTTCCTCATGACAGAATACCTTTACTACTTTCTGGCCTTCCATCATCTCTTCTATAAATCCGTTTACTTCACCCAAAGCCTTTTGTTGCTTAACAAAGTATCTTCCACTGTTTCCAACAACCTTACCACTAACTAAAAGCATAACTCCTACCATAACAAGAGTGAGAATTGTAAGTGGTACATTTAAAACTATCATACTTATAAGAACACTTACTACTGTGATAATGCTATTAATGAACTGTGGTATACTCTGGCTTATCATCTGTCTTAAAGTATCTATGTCATTAGTATACATAGACATAATATCTCCGTGGGCATGAGTATCAAAATACTTGATTGGCAAGCTCTCCATATGGTTGAACATATCTATACGAAGATCTTTCATGGTGCCCTGGGTAACCACTGCCATAATTCTTGCGTGAGTATATGAAGCAAGTATACCAAGTCCATAGAATATGGCTACTCTAATAATTGCCTTTAAAAGCCCTGAGTAATCATTGCTTCCACTCTCAACCATAGGAATAATATAATCATCAATAAGAGTCATGGAAAATAACGTTCCCTGTATATTTGAAAATACACTAACAAATATACAAAGGAGAACTACTATGCATTGGTACTTATACTTTCTTCCCACATAACTCATTATGCGTTTAAATATAACGCCAGGATTTTCCACCTTAGGTTTTGGTCCTCTTGCACCGCCTCTAGGACCCATTGGACCTCTAACTGTTTTTGCCTGTGCCATTAGTCCTCACCTCCCTGCTGGTCAAAATCACCACTACCACCAGTCTGTGATTCATATACATCCTTATATATCTCGTTTGATACGAGTAATTCCTCGTGAGTTCCTATGCCGTTTATTCTTCCCTCATCCATAACAATAATTCTGTCCGCAAACTGAATACTGTTAATTCTCTGAGCAATAATAATCTTAGTAGTATCAGGAATTTCCTCAGCAAAAGCTTTTCTTATTTTTGCATCGGTAGCTGTGTCCACCGCACTGGTACTATCATCCAATATAAGAATCTTAGGTTTCTTAAGAAGAGCTCTGGCAATACATAGTCTTTGTCTTTGTCCACCTGATACATTGGTACCGCCCTGTTCAATTTTAGTGTCATAGCCATCAGGGAAAGCCATAATAAACTCATGAGCGCAGGCAAGCTTACATGCCCTCTGACACTCGTCATCGCTAGCACTAGCATCTCCCCATCTTAAATTGTCATATATACTTCCACTGAAAAGTACATTTTTCTGAAGTACTACAGACACCTCATTACGAAGTACCTCTAAATCATATTCCTTTACATTGCAACCACCGACTAATACCTCACCAGCGGTTACATCATAGAGTCTGCTGATAAGATTTACCAGGCTTGATTTGGAGCTTCCTGTTCCGCCCAAGATACCTATAGTCTCTCCCGGCTTTATGCTTAAATTAATATCTTTAAGTACAGGTTTTCTATCATTTATCTCTACAGTTTCGGTTTCCTGACCTCGTTCGTTTTCTATTCTGCGATAGTTCTTATAAGCAAATTCCACATTTTTGAAATCAATGCTTCCATCCTTAACTTCCATAATAGGATTTTCCGGATTAACAATGTCAGCCTTCTCATTCAAAACCTCTGCAACTCTTTTTGCGCTAGGCATACTCATAGACATCATAACAAATATCATAGAAAGCATCATAAGATTCATAAGTATATTCATACAGTAAGCAAGAAGGCTTGTAAGCTCTCCTGTGGTTAAGTCTCCACCCACTATCATATGAGCTCCAAACCAGCTTATAAGCATAATACAAGAATACACTGTAAGCATCATGACTGGTCCATTTAAAGCAAGAACATTTTCCGCCTTTAAAAAGAGCTTATAAACATTGTAGCTGGCTTTACCAAACTTCTTATTCTCATAATCTTCTCTTACATAAGCCTTTACAACTCTTATAGCAGAAACATTTTCCTGAACACTGGCATTTAAGTCATCGTATCTTTTGAACACCTCTGTAAAATACTTC